>JAABRJ010000056.1 GCA_011390985.1 Desulfobacteraceae bacterium | reverse complement strand
GGTGGTGGGCAATAAAAAAAATACGAATACCACACTGACGGCTTTTGTCAACCCATTCGACAGCCCCTTCCTTTATTTAAACCCTTTGAATCTATAGGTTTATTTTTTAAAGTAGGCGGACCCTTGAGCAGACGCCAGGCGGCAGCCTAAAACACGTTGCGGCAGCCGGAATCCGCCTTGAAAACACCCCCACAGCCTTCGCGTTTTCCTCCCCTGAATCGTTGCGATCGATCTGCTGCGCCCCAGAGGAGTTCAGACGGATTAATGCTAAAGTTTTAAACTACATAAAACGATCTATACACTGTACTTGTGCCGGCTCTCCTGTAAAAAAAATCAGATCATAGTCGAAGGTTGCTTTTTGACCTGTCAAGCATCCGGAAAAAAAGAAAAATTTTGTATTGGCGGCCAGCGCCGGCCGCAATTGATGCGGCAGCGAGGACGTAAATGAGCGTAAAAAGTCAGATCGAATTATTGCTGCGTGAAGCGGAAATTTACCGGTCTCAGGGGCTGCTGGTCGAGGCCAAGGGAAAATACAATGTTGCGGTCGACCTAATCGGCAAACTTGATCAGGCTAAAAACAAAGAGGCGCTTATCCAGGCGATTTGCCGCAAAATCAAATCCTTGACCATCAGTTACCACCAGATCGAAAGGGCCCAGGAAGCTCCCAAGATGCCGCCCAAAGTGCAGGATCTGGTCAAAAACCTCTTTTCCTTTTCCCAGGACAAAGACGAGGACAAGGCCGCATTGGAGGGTGCGATTACCCTGGCCAAATTCGGTCAGTATGACCGGGCGCTGGAAGAATTCAAGGAACTGACCAAAAAAGATTCTTTGCGTGTCGTCGCCTGCAAAAACATTCTCAGGTGCTGTTTTTCGGTATATTCGCCGGAGGAGGCGGTTGAACGGTATAAAAAATGGCTCAAAGACGACCTTTACTCCAAAGAGCAGCTCCAGAAAATAAGGCTGTTCCTGGAAGACCTGCTGGACAAGAAGGGCATTGAGATCCAGCTCCCCGCAGTGCTGGACGTCGATGAGGCCGCGATCGACCAAGACCGGGTCGACGAGGACCTCATCGACATCAGTTCCATTGGCATAACTTTTGAGGGCGGGCCGCAAAAGGGCCAGATGGTGGAGATGGAGGTCAGCTTCCAGTCCGGCAACATGATCAGCCTGATCGTCTCGAGCAAGGACCGCGAATTGATCGAAAGCCTCAAGGTGGGGTTCCGTTTGAACGACGTTCAGTTTTTTTCCCCGATTGCCATTTTTCAAGGATCCGGAATCGTTATGGCCAAAACCAAAATCAATTCCGGCCCCAAGCGCGGCGACTACAGCCTGGATATCAAAATTGTCAGTACCTGAACCCGTTGCATTCAATTTAAAGGGGATCCGCAAAACCCCACGTGTTTTTTGGTGTGGAGCGCAACTACATGGCTATTTTCAATCTGAAAAAAAGAGTAATCGAATGTAAAATCGTTTATTATGGGCCGGGCAGATGTGGTAAAACCACCAACCTTGAGTATATCTTCAAGGCATACAAAAAGCAGATCAAGGGCGAGATGGTCTCCATCAACACCGAAGGCGACCGGACCTTGTTTTTCGATTTTCTGCCGATCGGACTGGGAAAGGTCAAGGGCTGTGATGTCAGGGTTCAACTCTACACCGTTCCGGGGCAGGTTCAGTACAGCTCGACCCGCAAACTGGTGCTGCGGGGTGTTGATGGCGTCGTTTTCGTAGCCGACTCATTGAAAGTCCGGCGCGAAAAAAACATGGAGTCGCTCCAGGACCTGCAGAAGAACCTGAAGGAATACGGCAGCAGCGTATTCAAAACCCCCCTGGTGATGCAGTTCAACAAACGTGATCTGGCCGCCCAGGGCATTCCGTTGATGCCCGTTGAGCAAATGGCGCGTGATCTGAACCGCCAGCTGAAAGTGCCGTATTTTGAAACCAGCGCATTTCTTGGGCAAGGAGTTGGCCAGACCCTGAAAGAATGCATGAAACTGACCCTGCAGTCTCTTCAGAAACAGGTTCAATGGGCCCAGTGATTTTTTTTCGGCGGCCTCAAACCCCCTGATTTGGACTCTTTGCCAGGTCATCAAACCCCATTATGGAAAAACAAGCCGCCCTTGCCGGAAAACTGAATTTTATCCACCTGGGAGATCTGCTGCAGCTGCTCGGGTCCAACGGCAGCACGGGGCGGTTGGAGGTCACCAGCCGCTACGTTCAGAACGCCGCCACGGTTTTTATTGAAAACGGAAACCCGGTTGACGCCTGCGCCGGGGAACTGACGGGGCTGCCGGCCCTGTTTGCGCTTTTTGGCTGGACCGAAGCCGCCTTTGCATTTTTTCCCGAGTTTCACCGGCACCCGCGGGAGATCCAGTGCAGCCGGATGGAGATCATCCTGGACGGGCTGCGGATGCTGGATGACGGCAAGACCCCCAAGGTGGGGCCGGTATCGTTTCTCCAGGGCGCCCGGCAGGACGACGGCAAGCAGCGGGCGGTGCCCCTGATCCGAGGTCCCCTGGTGGACTATATGTACGTCGTGGATGAGGAAAACTTCGTCCGCGGGGAAACCATCGCGCTCGAGGGCAGCCACGGGAACTGGCTGTGGGTGGTCCTGGAGGGGGTCGTCGACATGATCAAGGATACCCCCCAGGGACCGGTAACACTCTTGAAGATCGGTGATGGCGGGTTTCTCGGCAGCCTGGAATCCTTTTTCCGGCAGGGCAAGTCCCGCCGCGCGACGGTCATCGCGGCATCCGATGTCCAGTTGGGGGTGCTGGACGCCCAGCGGCTTTCCAACGAATATGCCCTGATGAGCATCAATTTTCGGGGCCTGATGCTCAGCCTGGACAGCCGGCTGAAAAAGGTCTCGAGCAGGGCGGCGGCAGCGTTTCAGGCGCCGGACGAAATGGCAGAGAGCCTCCGCGACATGAAGGTCCTGATCCCGCAAAGCAGCGTCGACGGTCGGGTTTTCTGCATTGAAAAGGGGGAGGCGCTGGTCTGCCGTGAAACGCCGACCGGTTTTCTCGGATTCGCCCGACTGGGACCCGGGGAAATTATCGGCTGTCTGCCATTTTTGAATGCGGGCCACGAGCCCCATTCGGCCGGGGTTTTCGGGAGCCCGAACATCGAACTGCGCGAACTGGACCCCATCGGCCTGGCCGAGGAATTTTACCGTCTTTCCACGACCATGCGCAACATTCTGAACAACATCGCCACCTCAATTTCCGTGACCACCATGTTAACCTGCGACTGGAACTGCAGGGTCAAGCAGGAGGAGCCAACCCGTGAGCAACCGTGATATCGAAGAAAGAAGAAAACACCAGCGCAGCGACGCCCAGAGCCTGCTCTACTATATTTGTCTCGACGAAGACTGTGAGAATGTTCAGCAGGGAATGGGGAAAACTCTGAACGTCTCCCTGGATGGCATTTTGCTCGAAACGCATGTTGCCATTGAACCCAATTATATGGTAGCTTTAAGCATCGGATTGGCGGACCAGACAGTTGATATCGGCGGGAGCGTGGTCCATACCGCAAAAGGCGAAAACGGGATGTTCCATACCGGGATCGAATTTCGGAAGCTTGACGCCGAGGCCCGGGAGGCTCTTGAAACATTCATTGCCGCCTTTGAAAAAAACCGCAACCACTAAGAACGGCCCAGACAAAAGGCGGGTGGCGACAGATGCAACAGCCTGTATACGAGACAAATTTCCCGGACTTGGACCTGATCAAAAGGGGCAAGGTGCGGGACCTGTACGATATGGGCGACACCCTGCTGATGGTGGCCACCGACCGGATTTCGGCTTTTGACGTCGTCATGCCGAATCCGATTCCCGGCAAGGGCGTGGTGCTGACCCAAATATCGCTCTTCTGGTTCGATGTCATGGCATCGCTGGTGCCCCATCATGTGATCACCAGCGACGTCGACCGGTTCCCGGCGGCCTGCCGGCCCTATGCGGACACGCTGCGGGGGCGGAGCCTGCTGGTCAGAAAAACCCGGCCCCTGCCGGTCGAGTGCGTGGTCCGCGGGTTCATTTCCGGTTCGGGTTGGAAAGACTACCAGCGCAGCGGCACGGTCTGCGGCATCCGCCTGCCGCAAGGCCTGAAAGAGTCCGAGCGTCTGCCGCAGCCCATTTTTACGCCCTCCACCAAGGCCGAACTGGGTGCGCACGACATGAACATCAGCTTTGACGAGATGGTCGCGCAAATCGGCGCCGCGCAGGCTGAAAAGGCCCGTGAGCTTAGCCTGGCGGTTTACCGCAAAGGGGTCGAGCTGGCCGACCGCAAGGGCATCATCATCGCCGACACCAAGTTTGAGTTCGGGTTGGCGGATGAGGAAATGATCCTGATCGACGAAGTCCTGACCCCCGACTCTTCCCGCTTCTGGCCCAAAGACAGCTACGCCCCCGGCGGCCCTCAGAAAAGTTTTGACAAGCAGTACCTGCGCGACTACCTGCGCACCCTCGATTGGAAAAAGGAGCCCCCGGCCCCTCAACTGCCCCCGGAAGTGATTGAAAACACCCGCGCCAGGTATCTCGAAGCCCTCAAACGACTTGCCGGACGTAATTGAAGCCATCGGTCGCAGACCCTATCGCCTTTATACCCCTCCAAGAGGTCGGCTGCGAACGGATCGACACGACCGACAGCACCTTCCGCATCACGACGGCGGACGGCATCGACGAGCTGTGCCTGTCGATCCGCACGCTGGGCCTGCTGACGCCTCCGATTCTGCAGGCAGCCGGCGGCGCGTATCGCGTGGTCAGCGGTTTCCGGCGTATCGCCGCCTGTCGCCGCTTGGGCCGGGCGGAGATTCCGGCGCGGTTGCTGGGGCCGGAAGCTTCCCCGCTGCTGACTGCCCGCCTGGCGATCGCCGACAACACCGGCCAGCGCGCTCTCAACCTGATCGAACAGGCGCGCGCCATTCGTCTGCTGGCCGCGGTTTTGCCGGCGGACGACGCGCTGGGGCAAGCGCTGGGCAGCCTGGGGCTTTCGTCAAATTCCGCGCTGGCCCAAAAAATTGGCCTTCTGGCCGGTTTGCCGGCCGTGATTCAGGAGGGGGTGCTGGCCGAAACGCTCTCGCTGGCCATGGCGTTGGAACTGGGCGGGATGCCGGCCGAGGACGGCGTATTGCTGGCGCATTTGTTTGGCGAACTGAAACCGAGCCTCAACAAGCAGCGTGAGATCACCACCCTTGCAACCGAGATTGCGCTCCGCGACGGGATCGATCTGGTCACGCTGTTTTCCTCGCACCCCCTGGCCGGGATTCGCAGCGCCCCGGAAATGGACCGCAACCGCAAAATCCGGGAGATCCGGATTTTACTCCATCAAAAACGATATCCGGAGCTCAGCCGCTTCGAGGGCCGCGTCGCCGAGGCCCTCCGTCAACTCAAACTCGGGCCTGGCCTGAGTGTAACCCCTCCCCGGCATTTCGAAGCCCCCACCTGGACCGTAACCCTCGCATTCGACAGCACGGCCGCGCTGCGTGACGCCCATTGCGCTCTGGCGAGGCTGATCGACGATCCCGCTCTCGAGCGCATCCTGAAAAAGACGGACTTTTGACCGGCGCCAGGATGCCGGGCGCTGCTACAGCGAGGTGAATACGCCGGCTCTGCGCCCGGGCGGACGAGCCCCAAAAGGGCGCGCTGCCGCGGCGTTGTTTTTTTCGGCGCGACTCTAAAACGAAAGAAATGGCGTCATGATCAATTCGATAAACACATAGGCCAGGAACCCCACCACGAGGATCAAAGCGGCGCAGACATACCAGTTGCTCAGGCGGTTGGCGCGCTGGTCTTTTGGGTCGTAAAAGACCGGTCGCATGCACTGGGTGCACCAGGTCTTTTTTTGGTCGGAAACGAAGGTGTGGCCGCAGCTGCAGCGAAGCTCCTTGGGGGGCAGACTCATGACGATGCACTCCTGTTGTTGTCGGGCCCGGTGGCGGCGGGGTCGCTTTGGGGATTTCTGGCCTTGAAATACGCCGCCGCCTCCTTTTGCAATAAAAAGTAGGTTGAAGCGCTGAACAACGCCGCGGTGACGGCGGCCAGCAGGCCGAAGTACGGTTTGGTGGCATAAAGCAAGGCCAGCAGGAAAAGATAAATCACCACGATGACGATGTTGCCCACGATGCACACGACTCTCGCCCAGTTTTTGACTTTGAGAAGAAAATAAAAGCACAAAAACCCCAGCATCGCCTGCTGCAGCAACAGGTTCATGGGCATTTCATTGGGCTGGATCGAAAAAAAACTGTAGAAAAAAAGATAATTGCAGAACCAGCCGCCCACCAGAAACAGGAAACCGCGCTTCACACTGGGGGGAAACGCTTTAAACTCCGCCGTGAATTCCCGCATGCCCACTTCCTTTCTTGCGGCCCTTGGAACAGCGCCCGCTTTTTCATGCCCGGTACAAACGGTTTTTTTAGGGTAAGTTGGTGACGTCGCCTTCCCCGGTTTAAGGGCGCGGCCATTATACACAATTTGAAAATTAAAAAAATATATTAAAAACTAAAAAATGAATATTTTCCCCTTGACCAAACCTAAAATACAATTTATTAGAAACCTAAACAAATAAACTTCATTCATTATCGCCATGGGCATCCAGGAGCGCAAAGAGCGAGAACGAGAGCGGCGGCGACAGCAGATCATGGTTGCCGCCAAACGTGTTTTCTCCGAAAAGGGCTTCACCAAGGCCACCATGGAAGACATCGCCAAAGAAGCCGAACTCAGCCCCGGCACCCTCTATCTTTATTTCAAGAACAAGGACGAGCTTTACGCCTCCCTGTCCCTGCGCATCCTGCAGTACCTGAACCTCAGACTGAACCACGTCCGCAAGGAAAAATTCACCGACCCCGGCCAGCGCATCGCCGCTCTCAAGGCAGCGATGTACGACGTCTACGAGTTCGACCCGCTGATTCTCATCAACATGTTTCACCTGCAGTCCAGCGAGACCCTCAAGAATCTCTCGCCTGAACTTCTGGCGGACATCAAGAAACTCTCGGGCGCCTCGCTCGCCAGCATGGCCAAAATTTTTGAGGAGGGTATCGCCAAGGGGGAATTTGTGGATGAGCACCCGGTGGCCATTGCCGATATCGTCTGGGCTCTTTTTTCGGGGCTTGTTCTGTGGGAAGAGAGCAAGCGCATCTTCGATCGCGACAGCGATTATCTGAAAAGCACCCTGGAAAGCGCCTTCGACATTCTCAGCCGCGGGATTCGCAAGGACCCCGCGACACCCGCGCCAAAAGGGCCGCCAGGCTAGCACTTTAACCGAATTCTCAAACCGAAAGGAGGTCGAAAAGAATCGCACGGCACTTAAACCGCCACCCATCAACTGCAACTTAAGGAGGATATCAATGAGTGAAAAATCCGATCTTCAGGCATCCGAAGCGTCCATCGCCGTCCATTGGCAGGAAGAAGAGCTCGTCTATCCGTCGCCCCAATTTATCGCCCAGGCCAACATGACGGATCCGGAAATCTACAATCGCTTCAGCCTGGAGAATTTTCCGAATTGTTTCAAAGAATACGCCGACATGTTGGACTGGTACGAATACTGGCACACCATCCTGGACACCAGTGACGCCCCCTGCTGGAAATGGTTTGTCGGCGGCAAGATCAATGCCTCCTATAACTGCATCGATCGGCATCTGCCCAAAAACCGCAACAAGACCGCGATTCACTTTGTCCCCGAGCTCGAGCAGGAGGGCTATCAGCACATCACCTACCAGGAGCTGTGGGTGCGGGTAAACGAAATGGCCGCCCTGCTGCGCGATTATGCCGGCTTGAAGACCGGCGACCGGGTGACCCTGCACCTGCCCATGACGCCCGAACTGCCGATCACGATGCTGGCCTGCGCCCGCCTGGGCGTGATCCATTCCCAGGTTTTCGGCGGCTTCAGCGGTCGCGCCTGCGCCGACCGGATCGTCGACTCCCAGAGCCGGGTGCTGGTCACCATCGACGCCTACTATCGCAGCGGCAAGATGATCGACCACAAGAAAAACGCCGACATCGCGGTGGATCTGGCGGCCAAGGACGGCCAGAAGGTCGACAAGGTCCTGGTCTGGCAGCGCTACGCGGGTAAATCCTCCAGCCCGACGCCGATGGTCAAGGGGCGCGACTTTTTCGTCAACGATGTGCTCAAGGATTTTTACGGCGCCCGGGTGGAGCCGGTCAAGATGCCGGCCGAAGCCCCGCTTTTCCTGATGTACACCAGCGGCACCACCGGCAAGCCCAAGGGCTGCCAGCACAGCACCGGCGGCTATCTGGCCTACGTGACGGGCACCTCCAAGTACGTCCAGGACATTCACCCCGAAGACGTCTACTGGTGCATGGCCGACATCGGATGGATCACCGGCCACTCCTATATCGTCTACGGCCCGCTTTCCTTGTGCGCCTCCACCGTGATCTACGAAGGGGTGCCCACCTACCCGGATGCCGGCCGCTCCTGGCGGATCGCCCAGGACCTGGGGGTCAACATCTTCCACACCGCCCCGACCGCCATCCGCGCCCTGCGCAAGGTGGGGCCCGATGAGCCGGCCAAGTACGAATATCATTTCAAGCACATGACCACCGTCGGTGAGCCCATCGAGCCGATGGTCTGGAAATGGTACTACGAGAAGGTCGGTAAAAAAGAGGCCATCATCGTCGACACCTGGTGGCAGACCGAGACCGGCGGGTTCCTCTGCAGCACCCTGCCGGCCATCAAACCCATGAAGCCCGGCAGCGCCGGCCCCGGCATGCCCGGCATTCACCCCATCATTCTGGATGACAACGGCAAAGCGGTCACGCACCCCGGGACCGCCGGCAACATCTGCATCCAGAACCCCTGGCCGGGCGCCTTCCAGACCATCTGGGGCGACCGCGACCGGTTCGTCACCAACTACTACGCGCGCTACTGCAAAAACCCGGACAGCAAGGACTGGCGCGACTGGCCGTACCTGACCGGGGATGCGGCCATGATGGGCGACGACGGCTATTACCGGATCCTCGGCCGGATCGACGACGTCATCAACGTTTCCGGTCACCGCCTGGGCACCAAGGAACTCGAGTCCGCGGCCCTGGTGGTTCCGGAAGTGGCCGAGGCCGCGGTCGTGCCCGTGGCCGATGACATCAAGGGCAAGGTGCCGGATCTGTACGTGGCGCTCAAGCCCGGGTTCGAGGCCAGCCCTGAACTGGCCAAGCGCATCTCCCAGGCGCTGGCCACCGAGATCGGCGCGATCGCCAAACCGCGCAAGGTCTGGATCGTCAAGGACATGCCCAAGACCCGTTCCGGCAAGATCATGCGGCGCGTCCTGGCGGCGATTTCCAACAACCAGGATGTCGGCGATGTGACCACCCTGGCCAACCCTGAAATCGTCGAGGAAATTCAGAAAATGTCAAAGCTGTAAGACCCTTTCGGCATCGGACCCGAGCTTGGCGGGGGTCGCCGGTGCGGACGGCGGCCTCCGCCGACCCCGAAAATAAGGAAAGGAGGTGAAGGCATTACGATTTGGTACGCTCCGGCCGCCGCTGGCCGCGACCAGTGCGCCGGTTAATCGATTTTACGTAAAATCAAGGGGGGAAAAATGAGCGGAACCACATGGGTATACATATGCCTTGGAATTTACATCATTTACTGTTTTTACTGGGGGTTGAAGGGGTATTTCACCGAGAAGACCTCTTCGGGTTACGCGATTGCCGGCCGTTCGATTCCCTTTTTCGCCTTTCTGCTGGCGGCCACGGCGGCCTCCTTCAGCGGGTGGACCTTCATCGGCCACCCCGGCCTGATCTGGCGGGATGGGTTGGCCTATGCCTTCGCCTCCTTTTACGTCCTGACGATTCCCATCACCGGCACCTTCTTCTCCAAGCGCACCTGGCTCCTGGGCAAGCGCTACGGGTTCATCACCCCCGGTGACATGTACGCCTACTACTTCAACAACGAGTTAATACGGCACCTCGTGGTCCTGACCGCGGTGCTTTACTCGGTCTTTTACTCCGCCGTGCAGCTCATGGCCGCCGGCGCGCTCTTCAACGTCATCGCCGGCGTGCCTTTCACCTTCGGCGCGCTCTTCCTGGCCTTCGTGGTCTGGTTCTATGTCTGCACCGGCGGTCTGAAGGCCAGCACCTGGGTCGGCGTCATCCAGTTTGTCCTCCTGGTGGGCGGCATCATCCTGCTGGGCCTGTTCGTCGTCATCAACCCGCAGTTCGGCGGGTGGTCGGGGTTTTCGGCCGAAGTCGCCAAGATGGAGGCCAAGTACCTGACCGTGCCCCGGGTCATCAACTGGGGGCTGGGCGCCGCCAAGGGCGAAACGGTCTGGACCGCGGTCATGTGCCTGACCTACATGTTCGCCCTGATGGGGATCCAGTCCTCGCCGGCCTTCACCATGTGGACCTTCGGGATCAAGAACCCCAAACCCCTGGCCTGGCAGCAGGCGTTCATGTCGACCTTCGTGGTCGGCTTCGCCCTGTTTTATTTCACCGCCTTCCAGGGCATGGGCGCCCGCGTCCTGCAGGCCCTTGGCGATCCGAGATTCGCCAACCTGACCGATAAAACCGTCGTGCCGCTCCTGATGCAGAACTTCCTGCCGCCCTTTGTCCTGGGGATCGTCTTCGTGGGGGCCATTGCGGCCATTCACTCCACGGCGGCGCCCTACATCGGCACCGGCGGCTCCATTCTGCTGCGCGACGTCTACTGGCGCGTCATCAAGAAGCAGGAGGCCTCCGACTCCGAGCAGATCTGGGTCAACCGCATCCTGGCCACCGTTCTGACAATTGCGGCCCTATGGGTCGGGCTGACCTCCACCGCGGCCCTGGTGATCCTGGGGGCGCTCGCGACCGCCTTCGGCTTCGTGATGTACGTCCTGCTGCTGGGCGTGATCTGGGGGGTTCGCTTCCCGACCATCGGCGCGGTCCTGGGGACCGTGAGCGGCATGGTCGCCGTCTACCTGACCTACAAGGTCTGGCCGAACCCGCTTTCCATGCACTCGGCCTTCTGGGGCACCTTCACCGGGCTGGTGGTCGCCTTTATCTGCCGCGGCCTGGGCATCAAGGACACCAAGGAGACCATCGAGCGCCAGGCCGAGGTCCGGCGGTGGCTCGACAGTGTCGATGAGCCCAGCGAGAGCGGCAAGCAGTGGCGCAAGGTGATGAAGATCGCCGTTCCGGCGTGGTATTTCTTCGCCATCGGGCCGGCCTGCATCCTCGGCAACAACGCCTTTTCCTTCGCCGGCTTTTCACCGCTGTGGTCCTGGCAGATCGCCTGGTGGATCCTCGGCATCGTCATGATGTGGGCGCTGTGCTTCAAGGCCGAGATGGCCACCACCAACGAGATCCAGATCGAGCGGGCCAACAAGGAAACCATGATCGTGGTCAGAGAAGTTTGATGACCGCGACGCTGAAAGGAGATATGATATGAAACAGGAAGATCGGTGGATGATCGGTCTGGTCGCTTTCGCGATCCTTTTTACGGCATCCTTCGGGTGGGGTGTCTGGGGGTAGGACGAATGTGACAAAACCTGCACCGGGTCCCTGCCGCGGCGTGCGGCGGGGGCCCGATCCTGAACGCGTTTCGGGCCAAACCGGTATTCCTCTGTCTGGGAGCGGCTTGGCCCGATCTGTCCCTACGGTCTGAAGCGCCCAAAGCTTTCCGCCTGGGGTTACCCGGCCGAGGCGATCCGTGAAGGGCTTCAGCAAAGATGCGCGCCCAGGAACCCTCCCCCCGGGGCAGGGCATGCGGCACCCGCGCAGGGCCGCCGCAGCCCTCGGGGCGCACGCCACCAGCCGATGTAAACAGCCAACACATGCGGAACTTCATCCATGGCCGCCAAAGTCCTGATCGTTGAGGATAACAGCAGTATTCTGATCCCCCTGACCTTTCTGCTGGAGCAAAACGGTTTTGAGGTTCAAACCGCCGTCGACGGGGAGGAGGGCCTGGCGGCGGTCGCGCGGTTTGCACCGGATCTCGTCCTGCTGGACATCATGCTCCCCGGCCTGGACGGGTATGCGGTGTGTCAGGCCATTCGCGAGAACCCCGAATGCGGGGAGATCAAGATCGTGCTTCTTTCCGCCAAGGCCGGCGAGATGGACGTCGCCAAAGGCATGGCATTGGGGGCGGACGCATTTATCTCCAAACCCTTCGCCAACGCTCAGATCACGGCCACCGTGCGCCGGCTGCTGGCAGGACCGCCATGAGAACCCGGAACAGATTCTGGTGGTTCGTGATGGTGGGGGTGCTCACGGTCTTTCTGATCATCGGGGTGCTGGTGGGCTTCTTCTGGATCCAGCTCGCCCCGGCCGAGCGGGCTCTGCTGCTCGATGTCCTGAATCGAAGCTTCATCTATGTCTTCACCGTCGCCGTCATGCTCCTGGCCGGCCTGGGATTCGCCGTGGACGGCGTTTTTCACGTCTACATCCTGCCCCTCAGCAAGCTGGTCGAGGAAGTCACGCTGATCAACACCGTAAACCCGTCGCACCGCATTGCGATGCAGGGCAGCAGCGATGTCGACCGCCTGGTGACCGCCATCAACGAGAACGCCGACCGGGTGGAGGCCCTTCAGGGCCGGGTCGAAGAGCGCATCCGGCTGGCCAAGGCCGAGGCCGAAACCGAAAAAAACATCCTGGCGGCCTTCATGGCCGACCTGCCCGAAGGGGTGCTGATCTGCAACACCGACGGCCGTATCCTGTTTTTCAACAACCGCGCCCGGGAATACCTCTCCCACAACCGCTTGTCGGCCAGTTCGACGGCAAGCGGCCTGGACCCCTTCATGGGGCTTGGCCGTTCGGTTTTTACGGTGATCGACAAAAACCTGATCGTGCACGCCCTGGATGAAATCGCCGAAAAGCTCAACACTGGTGAAGCCAGTGCGGCGGCGCACTTCGTTGCGGTGGGCGAGGGCGACCGCCTGCTGCAGGTCGAAACCGTCCCGGTATTGAACAACCGGCGCGATTTCAACGGCTTTATATTGATCTGCAACGACATCACCGTCCAGCTTGAGATCGACAGCCGGGTGAATGCCCTGTTCAAGTCGCTGGTTCAAGAGGTGCGCGGCAGTCTCGGCGGCATCCGCTCGGCCATCGAGGCCATGCTCGCCTATCCGCAAATGGCGGCGGCGCAGAGCGAACGCTTCAAGGCCATCATTCACGAGGAGGCGCTGCAGATCGGGGAGCTGCTCGCGGATTCCGAGAAGGCCTACTCCCGTCAGGTTCTGACCCGCTGGCCGCTGGCGCACATGGCGGCCTGTGATCTGGTGGAGGCCATCGCGCGCAAGGCGGAGGCCAAGCTGGGGCTGAAGCTCGCGATCTACGGCTGCGAGGACGACATCTGGGTGCGCGTGGACAGCTACTCCATCGTACTGGCCGTTTTGTTTCTGCTGGAGCGGCTCAAGACGCATCTGGGGGTGCGCGATTTCAACTGCTGTCTGGAGCGCCGGGGGCGTTTTGTGTGTCTTGATTTGCGCTGGATTGGAAAACCGGTTAAAATCGAAACCCTTCGGCAGTGGGAGTCCGAGGAACTGAGCGTCGCGGGCGAGGCCATCCCCCTGACCCTGCGGGACGTGGTCGGCCACCACGATGCCGAAATCTGGTCGCATTCCAGCCGGCGGCTGCAGAACACGGCCTATCTGCGCCTGTTTTTGCCGAGCTGCCAATCCGATACGGCGTGCAATATCCGCAGCATCACGATTCTGCCCGAAAGCCGGCCGGAATTTTACGATTTCGATCTTTTCAACCAGCCGGGTCAAAGCCCGGACCTGGACGACCGCCTGCTGACGGAACTGACCTACACCGTGTTCGATACCGAAACCACCGGGCTCAACCCCCGCGGCGGTGACCGCGTCATTTCGATCGGGGCGGTGCGCATCGTCAACCTTCGCCTGCGCCAGGAGGATTTTTTTGACCAGTTGGTCGACCCGCAGCGGCCGCTGCCTCCGGAATCGGTCAAAATCCATGGGATTCAACCCGAAATGCTGAAGTCCCAGCCGCCCATCACAACCGTGCTGCCGCTTTTCCAGCGTTACACGGAGGAGACGATTCTGGTGGCCCACAACGCGGCCTTCGACATGCTGATGCTGCAGCTGGCCGAAGCCGAGACCGGTATTCGGTTCATCAACCCGGTCCTCGACACGCTGCTGCTGTCATCCGTGGTGCACCCCTCCCAGGGCCGTCACGACATGGAATCCATCTCCGGGCGGTTGGGGGTCAGCGTCGTCGGGCGGCACACCGCCCTGGGGGATGCCATCGCCACCGCCGAGATCTTTTTAAAACTGATCCCGCTGCTGGCCAAGCAAGGGATCTATACCCTGAGGGACGCACGCGCGGCCTCCCAGAAGAGCTATTACGCCCGCATCCGCTACTGAGGATGCCGAACCCGGGAGGGCGCCGGGTGGTGACGCCCGAACCCCCAGGACCGGGGCGTGGTTTTGCCCGGCGCCCTTCAAAAAAGAAAAAACAGGTGAGCCATGGAGTCCAACGCCCTCGACATCCTCAACCAGACCCAGCCCTTTGCCGCCCTGACGGTCCAGGACCGCCGCGACCTGGCGCCGGAGATGATCCGCAAACGCTTCCCAAAGGGGGAAATCCTTGCGGTCCAGGGCAAAACCGTGCTGGAACATGTGTTCGTGATTGTCAGTGGCACTCTGGAGCTGTTCTTCGAGGAAAACGGCCAGCGGACCATCAGCGGCGAGCTCAAGGCCGGAGACATCTTCGGCGGAATTTCGCTGCTGATGAATGCCGGCCTGGCGGTGCGGACCGTGCGGGCCAAAAGCGACACGGTGGCCTTTGTCATGTTCAAAAAGGATTTCCTGTCGCTTTGCACCCGGCAGCCCGGAGTGGCGAAGTTTTTTGTGGATGAATTCAGCCGCCGAATGTTGAACGAATCCTATGCGGAGCTGATGGCCGCCACCCAGGGGGCCAAGTTTCTGGCAGGCATCGACCCCTTTTCCTTTCTCCCGGAGAATGTGATCGAAAAGACCGCCGCCAAGTTCAAAGTCGTGCGCCACCCCAAGAACAAGGTGCTGTTTGTCCAGGGGCAGTCGCGGGTGGACTCCCTCTATATCGTCCAGAACGGTGCGGCCGAACGCTACATCGAGGAAAAGGACAAAAAAATCCTGAGCGGCCTGATGGGGGAAGGGGATCTGTACGGCGGCATCTCCCTGCTGCTGAACGACGGCATTTCGGTGCGCACCCTCAAAACCATAGAACCCACCTGTTTCTACGCCCTGCCTAAAGAGGACTTTCTCGATCTCTGCCGCCGCTTCGAGGCTTTCTCGGAGTTTTTCACCGACACCTTCGGCAAGCGCATGCTGGACCGCTCCTACGCCAAAGTCATTTCCAGCAGCCTCCAGCCGCGGGAGGAGGGCGCCCGCTTTTTCAACCAGGCCGTCGCGAGCATCAGCAATTCGCGCCTGATCAGCTGCCCCGCAGAGACCAGTATTCGGCAGGCGGCCGTGGAGATGAACACCCATCGCTGCAGCTCCATTTTTGTCACCCGCGGCGAGGGGCAATTCGTCGGCGTGGTCACCGACAACGATCTGCGGCGCAAGGTGATCGCCGAGGGCTACGATACCGCAAAACCCGTTTCCGACATCATGACCCAGCCGCTTAAAAGCATTCCCTCGCAGGCCCTCATTTTCGAGGCCCTGATGACCATGATGCAGAACAACATCAAACATCTGGCGGTCACCGACGCCGATGACCGGGTGGTGGGTCTGGTCACCAACCGGGACCTGCTCACGGCCCAGGGCCAGTCGCCCTTCTTCCTGATTCGCGAAATCGTGGCGGCCGAGTCCGTTGACGCCATCATCGACATGCACGGGCGTCTGCCGCGCCTGATCCAGAGCCTGATCAACAGCGGCGCCAAGGCGTTGAATGTCACGCGCTTCATCACCACCGTCTCGGATGCGATCACCAAGCGGATCATCGATTTCGCGCTGGAAAAGTGCGGGCCGCCGCCGGTGCCCTTTGTTTTCATGATCCTGGGCAGCGAAGGCCGCCAGGAACAGACCCTTAAAACCGATCAGGACAACGCCATCATTTACGAGGACGTGGCGGCGGAAAAAGAAGCCGAAGTCCAGGCCTACTTCCTTAAGCTGGCCAAAATGATCTGCACCTGGCTCGACCAGGCGGGCTACGCCTTTTGCAAAGGCAATGTCATGGCCCAAAACCCCCAGTGGTGCGGCAGCCTGACCAAATGGAAAAACTATTTCAGCTCCTGGATCCACGCCGCGGAACCCGAAGACCTGCTCCAGGCCAGCATATTTTTCGATTTTCGCGGTGCCTACGGCGACATGCGCCTGATCGACGAACTGCGGCAGTTTCTATTCGATTCGCTGGCCGGGTGGTCGGGGTTTTTTCGCCACCTCACCGAAAATGCCCTGCACTTCAAACCGCCGCTGGGCTTTTTCCGAAACTTCGTGGTGGCCTCCAAGGGCGAGCACCGCGACGCCTTCGACATCAAGAGCGCCATGATGCCGATTGTGGATTTTGCCAGGATTTACGCCCTGAAA
>JAABRJ010000553.1 GCA_011390985.1 Desulfobacteraceae bacterium | reverse complement strand
CTTTTCAAAAAAGCTCTTGGCATATTCCAAATCGCGCTCGGCCTGGTCAATCTTGGGCAGCTGGTCTTCGTTGCCTCGCTCCTCTTCGTATACATACCGGAAAAACCCGGTCTGGTCGTAATGGATCTTGACCGATCCGGGCGGTTTGGCCTTGAAATGTTTTGCCTTTTCGATCAGGGTCTCGGCCATTTGGGTGTCAAAGCCGCCTTTGGGGGCCATCCCGGAAACGATGCCGGCGCCGCCCACGGCGATGTTGCAGTTTTTGTGGGCAAAAAGAATCGTGGGGCTGACCCCCTGGTAGCCGCCGCCGGCCGGGTTGGTGCCGTAAATTCCCGCCAGAACCGGAATTCCCATCTGCTCGAGCTCCGCATGCCGGAAAAACGGGGTCCCGGCGCCGCGCCGGTTGGCGTAGAATTTCTCCTGCTCCGGCAGTTTGGCGCCGCTGCAGTTCACCAGCCAGACCAGCGGCAGGTTGAGGCGTTTGGCCAGGTCGGTTATTCTCAGGATGTTCTCGGATTGGCCCGCCAGCCAAGCGCCGGCCATCACCTTGTTGTCGAAGCCGACAATCACGGCCCATTTACCTGAGATTTTGCCCAGGCCGTCAACCACATTGGTGGTGCCCTCCTCGTTGTCCAGGGGGTTGAAGAGCGTGTGCAGCGGGCACCACGTGCCGGGTTCCACCAGGTACTCCAGACGCTGCCAGACGGTCATCTGACCGCGGGCGTTGATCTTCTCGGTGGGGAAACCGGCGTTTTTGACGTTCTCGACGGCCTGCGCCACTTCGGCTTCCACCGCCTTCAGCTGGGCGAGGTTTTCCTCGGTGCGCTTGAGCGCGCCTTTTTTCAATTCACGGCCGAAATCGGCCATTTTTTCAAAATACGGTCGCATGTTTCACTCCTGTGGTTCGATCCGGTGACTATTCGATCACGGCCAGAACATCGTCTTCCTCGACCTCGGCGCCTTCTTTGACCCTGACCTCCTGGACAGTCCCGTTGCAGGGAATGTATATCGGCGTTTCCATCTTCATGGCCTCGATCACCAGGGCTTCATCGTCTTCCTCGACGGCGTCACCGACCGCGATATTCACCGAAACCACCTTGCCCGCCAGCGGGGCTAAAATTTTTTCTGCCATTTCAGATCCCTCCCTCATTTGGAGTTAAGCGTTACAAACGCGATTGAATTCAGAATGCCGCGGGCTGACGGTCCCCCTAACCCAGCAGCGTCAAAAATATGCCGGCCGCCACCACCGTTCCGATCACGCCGGCGACATTGGGGCCCATGGCGTACATGAGCAGATAATTTTTCTTGTCCGCCTCGGCGGCCACCTTGTGCACCACGCGGGCGGCCATGGGCACCGCCGACACCCCGGCGGCACCGAGCAGCGGGTTGATCTTGTTGCGTGAAAAAAGGTTCATCAGCTTGGCCAGCATAATACCGGTGGCCGTGCTGAACATGAAGGCCAAAAGCCCCAGGAAAAAGATGAAGATCACTTTGGGCTGCAGAAAATTCTCGGCATTCATGGTCGCCCCCACGGGGAGCCCCAGAAAAATTGTAATGATATTGAGCAGTTCGTTTTGGGAGGCATGCGTCAGGCGCTCGACCACCTTGGCCTCACGGAAGAGGTTGCCCAGCATGAACATCGCCACCAGGGGGGCCGATGCCGGAACCAGCAGAATGATGACGATCGCCCCCATGATCGGGAACACTATTTTCTCCAGCGGTTTGACCTTGCGCCCCTTCTGCATGTGGATGACGCGCTCGCTGGGGGTGGTCAGGAGCTTCATGATGGGAGGCTGAATGATGGGTACCAGCGCCATGTAGGAGTAGGCCGCCACCGCGCAGCTGCCCAGCATGTGGGGGGCCAGCTTGGTGGCCAGAAAAATCGTCGTGGGGCCGTCGGCCCCTCCGATAATCCCGATCGTCGCCGCCTCCTTGAGATCGAAGCCCATGGCATAAGCCACGAAAAAGGTCAGGTAAACCCCACCCTGGGCGCCGGCCCCCAGAAAAATCAGGCGCGGGTTGGCCAGCAGGGGCCCGAAGTCGGTCAGGGCCCCCAGCCCCAGGAAAATCAGGGGTGGAATCACTTCCCACTGGATGCCGTAATGGTAAAAACGCCAGATCAACCCCTCCCCGGGCGTCATCAGGCCGGTCAGCGGCAGGTTGACCAGCAGAATGCCGAATCCGATCGGCAGCAGCAGCAATGGTTCGTAGTCCTTGGCAATCGCCAGGTAGATCAGGACCAGGGCAATAACCCACATGATCAGCATACCCGGCGTCAAGTAGAAAACACCGGATGTCTTGAAAAGCGCAATAAGGGTTTGCATTTACTTTTCCTTGCGGCCTCCGATCTTGTCGGTTATCAGGGAGGTCAACCGAATGGCGCCGTAGAGCAACGCCATCGCGGCAAAAACACCGCCAAGGCCGGAGACGAAAATGGTGATTGCCTGTTCCATCGCTGTTCTCCTTGTCTTTCAACTCCCCGGCGTGGGACCAAGCGACCGCCGCCTTATTGGGCCAAGGGCCACTGGCCGCGCTCTTCCAGGACCGTTTTGAGGGTCTTCAGCGCGGCGTTGGTGGCCGGCATCCCGCCGTAGGTGAAGGTCTGAAATATGGTTTCCGCAATCTCCTGCGGGGTGCAGCCCACGTTCAGGGCGGCCTGCAGGTGCAGCTTGAGCTCTTCCAGCCGCGAGAGCACCGTCAGGGCGGCGACGGTGATCAGCTGACGGGTTTTGTGAGGAATTTTCTCGCGCGCGTACATCTGCCCGGTGATAAAGAGCGACAGGTCCCGGGCGAGATCCTTGTCAAATGCCTTCCACAGCTCGTAGGGCTTTTCGCCTTGGACCCCTTCAAAATACAGGGCCGCCACTTTCCTGGTTTTTTCCACAATCTCCTGGCTCACTGGACTGTCTCCTCGATTGATTCCGTCTCAAAGGCGCCTGGTTGTCGGGGTCAAAGGGAAACCAGGGAAGCGAGCGGCGGTTTCTCGGCGATCGCCCCCCCGGTCAGACATCGGCTGCTACCGGTTGGCCTTGCGAATTCCCAGCTGGTCCTGGGCGATGATCCATTTGCAGATATTCGACGAGCCTTCCACCATGGTGTAGGTCGGCGCGTCGCGGTAGAAGCGGGCCACCGGGTATTCGGTGGAATAGCCGTAAGCGCCCAGAATGCGCATCGCGTAATTGGCGCACTTGTTGACGGCCTCCCCGGCAAAATATTTGGCCATGGCGACATCCAGCCCGTTGTTGAGCTTGCCCTGATCCTTGGCCCAGGCAGCCTTGTAGACCAGCAGACGGGCGGCCTCGATTTCGGTGGCCATCTGGGCGATCATGTCCTGGTTCATCTGGAAGGTGCCGATCGGCTTGCCGAACTGCTTGCGGTCGTTGCAGTATTTGATGGCGGTGTCCAGGCAGGCCTGGGCCAGGCCGACGGCCCCGGCAGCGGCCGAAAGACGGGTCTGGTTGAGCGAGCTGAACACAATCCGGGCGCCGTCACCGGGCTGGCCGAGGATGTTTTCCTTGGGAATGCGGGTGTCGCTCAGGAAAACCTCGCCGGTGGGGCTGGAATGGGAGCCCATTTTGTCCAGACCCGAGGTCTTGACCCCGTTGAAGTTCTTGGGTTCCAGAACGAAGGCCGAAAGTCCCCGGGAGCCCTGGGAGCGGTCGGTGTAGGCGTAATAGATCAGCACGTCGGCAACGTTGGCGTTTGAAATCCAGGTCTTGGAGCCGTTGAGGAGCCAGTGATCGCCTTTGTCCTCGGCGGCGGACTGCATGGCCATGACGTCGGAGCCCGCATCCGGCTCGGTGATCGCAAACCCGCCGATGTATTCGGCACTGACCAGTTTGGGAATATACTTCTTGCGCAGGTCCTCGCTGCCATATTTGTAAATGGTGAACGCGCAGCCGAGGGTCTGCATGTTGACCTGCACCCGCAGGGAGCTGGAGGCCCGTGCGATCTCCTCGGTGACGATCATGGCAGCCAGCCAGCCCATATCCTCGCCGTTGTACTCCTCAGGGATCACCGTGCCGAAAAAGCCCAGCTCGCCCATCGGCTTCATCGCCTCCTTGTAGGGCAGGTAATGCTTGGCGTCCCATTCATCGGCGTTGGGGGCGATTTTCTTGGCGGCGAATTCCCGCACCGCATCTCGCAACATCTCCAGATCTTTGGAAAGCTTGAAATCCATCGTGTCCTCCTGCTTGAAGTGGGGTATTAAATTTTATGACGGCCGGGGTTCAGATCACCCCTTTTTGCCGCAGGGTCTCGATTTCGCCGGTGGTCAAACCACAACGCTCCTGCAGAATCTCCTCGGTGTGCTCCCCCAGAAGCGGCGGGTGCCGATTGATATCGCAGGGCGTTTGGCTGAGCTTCATCGGGCTGGCCACCATTTTGACCGTCCCGGCGGTGGGGTGCGGCACCTCGGCCAGCATGCCGCGGAAGAGCAACTGGGGATCGGAAAAGACCTTGTCGAAGGTGTTGATCGGTCCGCAGGGGATCTTCAGCTTACCGAGTTCGGCCAGCCACTCGTCGGCCGGCTTTTGCAACATGGCCTGGGCCACCTGGGGGATCAGCGCGTCGCGGTTCCTGACCCGCTCCGGGTTGGTGGCATAACGCGGGTCGTTGGCCAGACCGGTGAGCCCTGCCAATTCGCAGAATTTCTGCCACTGCAGGTCGTTGCCCACCGCCAGCGCAATATAGGTGCCGTCCTGGGTTAAAAACGGCTGGTAGGGCACAATATTGGGGTGGGCGTTGCCGAAGCGTTTGGGAAGGGCTCCGGAAACCAGGTAATTGCTGCCCACATTGGCCAGCCAGGCCACCACCGAGTCCAGCAGGGCCATGTCGATATACTGGCCCTGGCCGGTTTTTTCGCGGTGGCGCAAGGCCGCCAGAATGGCGCTGCAGGCAAACATCCCGGTGGTAATGTCGACGATCGCCACGCCGACCTTCATGGGCGGTCCTTCCGGGGCCCCCGTAAAGCTCATCACGCCCCCCATGCCCTGGATCATAAAATCGTAGCCGGGCTGATCCTTGTAGGGGCCTTCCTGCCCGAAGCCAGTGATGGAGCAGTAAATAATGGCGGGATTTTCACGCCGCAGGTCATCATAGCCAAGCCCCAGGCGCTGCAGGGTGCCGACCATGTAGTTTTCGATGACGACATCGCTTTGGCGCGCCAGCTTGCGGATCAGAGTCTGCCCCTCGGGGTTCTTGAGATTGACGGTCAGGCTGCGCTTGTTGCGATTGACGCACAGATAGTAGGCCGCCTCGCCGCCGGCTTCCGGCGGCCCCCAGTGGCGGGTGTCGTCTCCCACCCGCGGCCGTTCGACCTTGATCACGTCCGCCCCGAGATCACCGAGCATCATGGAACAGTATGGCCCCGCCAGAACTCGCGAAAGGTCCAGGACGGTGATGTCACTCAGCGGTTTTTGCTTCGCCTGCATTGATTTCTCCTTTTCATCCAATAGCCTGACGTTACCTTTCCCCATCGTAGCCCATCACCTGGGAAAACTCCCGGGCAGTCTGACACAGTTCCTGGAGGCAAAATTCCCGGTGCTGATCGTCCTTGTAGCGAATCTCCGGCAGGGCCAGGCTGAGCGTGGCCAGGAGCTGGCCGCGATGGTTGAAAACCGGGGCGCTCAACGACCCCAGACCGAGGTTGCGCTCCCCCAGGCTGACCGCATAGCCCTGCGCCGCAATTTTCGCCAGTTCCATGCGCAGGGCTTCCAGATCGGTAACGGTGTGATGGGTCAGCGGGGTGATGGCGGTCAGGTTCTTGAAATACTGCTCACGGAATTGCGGCTCACAGAAAGCCAGCAGGCACTTGGAAGACCCCCCGGCGTAAAGGGGGGAGCGGCTGCCAATGGGCATCGCAGCCTTAAGGGTCTGGGGGGATTCCATGTTGTCGATGCACACCCGGTCGGTACCTTCGCGCACATTGAGGTGAACGGTCTCCCGGGTGCGGTTGACCAGCCGCTGCAGAAAGGGCTGGCTCGCCCGGGTGATCGGGTAGGTGCCCTTCAGCGCGTGGAGAAAACCGTAATACACAAAACCGAGGTGATACTGACGGGTGGCGGCGTCCTGCTCCACAAAGGCGTTGGCCTTGAGGACCTGCAGGATCCGTTGAACGGTAGCCGGGCTGAAGCCAAGGTGCGCGCTGAGCTCCCGAACGCCCCAGGACGGGTGATCGGCCTGGAAGGCCAGCAGGATTTTCAACGCTTTTTCGATGGAATTAAATTGGGTTAGTTGTTTCATATATCAAAACGCTGTTTTAGTTTTTCCCCATATGCCAGCCTGGAATCGGTTTGTCAAGAAGAATATGCGGAGGCTGAAACCGCTTCCAAATGAACCAGGATAAAGCCGCCCGTTATCTGCATCCCACCAGGAAAACCCGCCGGGAATGGTCTTCCAGGATCACGGCCCCAGCGACCGCCGGGCACCGCAGGACGTTTTGCCACCATTCGCCGTGATGGATTATAATTTTTGTTGAAATATGGTATTTCTATCGTGGAGTTTCGCATGCCGTCGGCCCACATCGGTAGCTTTTTTCACCGATCCCAAAAACCGCATTCCCCATCCCGATGAGGTTTCACCCTTGCAAATGCTCAACATAGCGGCCCTGGCGGTGGCGCTGGCCATGGATGCCTTCGCGGTGGCGATTGCCGCCGGGGTGACGCTAAAAAGGATCAGTTTCCGCCAGAATTTCAGGTTGGCCTGGCATTTCGGCCTTTTCCAGGCCATGATGCCGGTTCTCGGCTGGGGGGCGGGAATCCACATACGGAGCTGGATTGAAAGTTATGACCACTGGATCGCGTTTGGCCTTTTGGTTTTCGTCGCCCAGGGAATGCTGCGGGCGGCATTCCGAAAAGAGACCCCGGGCGAAGAACGCAAAGACCCCACCAAAGGCCTTACCTTGGTGATGCTTTCGGTGGCGACCAGCATCGATGCCCTGGCTGTCGGGTTGAGCCTCTCCATGATCAATGTTTCCATCTGGACGCCGGCCCTGGTTATCGGCTTGGTGGCGGGAGTCTTCACGACGGCCGGGATGCACTTGGGAAAAATAATCGGCGCCGCCACGCGCTTGAGTCGTTGCGCCGAGGGGATGGGCGGGGTTGTACTGGTGCTGATCGGGTTAAACATTCTTTTCGAGCACGGCGCCCTCTCCTTTTAATCCGATGTCGACACGGCAAGTTGTGATGCTTCTTGGCGTTTCCAGCTGCGCCCGGCAATTGCTTCCGGTGGTTTTTGGGTGACGGCTGTAGGCTTGCGACCGCAGCCGGTCTTGGCGGGTTCTTTGGGCGTTAGATAAGGCAGCGCGGCCGAGAGAAGAAGGCGCTGTGAATGGCGGTCACGGCTTTTTGCAGGTCCCCGATCCGTACCAGAAAATAGAGCGCCACACGGGAAGGCCCGAACGAGATCATCTCGACATTGACGCCGCAGGCCTCCACCGCCGCAAAGCAGCGCGCCGCGATGCCCTTGCGCCGGGCAAGGCCTTCACCGACAATGCTGATCAGCGCAACCCCGGCCACCTTCTCCAATTTTCGGTAGGGCCTCGGCGTGAGGGTCTGGAGCGCATCCTGGGCCGCATCGAGGTCTCGGTGCGAGAGCAGCAGGCTGATACAGGTCTGGGAGGTCACCACCGACTTGATGTTGATCCCGGTTGCGGCCAGACACACCGCCACCTCGGCCAAAATCCCGGGACGGGCTCCCACCCCGGAAGCATGGATTTTGAGGATCCCGATGTCGGTCTGGTGGCCCACGCTCTTGATAACGGTCTTCGCAAGGATCCGCTGGGCGGTGATCAGACTGCCGGGGGCGTCCGGGTCCAGCGTGTTTTTGATGGCGATTTGCAGTTTGCGCCGACGAAGCGGCTCAACCGTCCGGGGGTGCAGAATTTTGGCGCCGAAGTAGGAAAGCTCCGCGGCTTCGTCGTAGGAAATGCGGGGGATCATCTGCGCCTCGGGAATAATGGCCGGATCGGCGCTCATGAAACCGGCGACATCCTTCCAGACCTCCAGGTTCTCGGCGTCCATGGCCGCCGCCACCACGGCGGCCGAATAGTCGCTGCCCCCGCGGCCAAAGGTGGTGATGGTGCCTTCCTCGCTGACCCCGAAGAAGCCGGGTATGAAAAGAATCATCCCGTTTTGCAGCAGCGGGGCCAGATGGTGCTGGAGGTTCTGGGACGTAAGGCGCATCTTGACGGTGGCATCCCCGAACTTGCCGTCGGTGATCAGACCGATTTTGTGGGGCAGACGATAGGCGGCCTGCAGCCCCCGGCAGCGCAGCGCGAAGGCCAGCAGGGCGGCTGAAAAACGCTCCCCGTAACTGCAGATCACATCCCGCATGCGGGCGGTGATTTCACGGGTGAAATTCAGGCCGTAAAAATAGCGCTCCAGTTCGGCCAGCTGCCGGGCCAGCTCACGGCCGTATTTCTGGACCGTTTGACTGTCGTGCAGGAGGTGCCGGGCCACCAGCAGGTGACGGCTCTTGAGGCGGCTGATGATGCCCGCAATCTCCTCCTCATCGGCCAGCGCCTTGGGAATGCTGTCGATCAACAGATCGGTTATGCCGCTGAGCGCCGAGACCACAATGATATTGCCGCGCCCGCGGGTGACGATCAACTCCAGGATCTGGCCGATGGTCTGCTTGTCCTTGAGACAACCGCCGCCGATTTTGATGACTTTCATGAGAGGGGGATTCCTTTCCCAGACCCGTTACTCCTGCTGCACACAACGGGAGTGACGCCCGCTATCACGGTTCAACCAGGAAGGCGCGCCATGAAACCGCGACGATCGATCTTGTCCGTTCCCGGGCACGTGTTAAAAATGCACCTCAAGGCAGCGGCCAGCGCCGCCGACGTCGTCATGCTGGACCTTGAGGACAGCGTTCCGCTGGACGCCAAAAGCCAGGCTCGGCAGCAGGTCATCCGCTCCCTGCAACAGATCAGCTGGGCCTCCAAAACCATGACGGTTCGCATCAACGGTCTGGATACGGCCTACGGCTACCGCGACCTGCTGGAAGTGGCGGAAGCGGCCGGCGGCCTCTTGACGGACATCGTGATCCCCAAGGTCGATCACCCCCGCGACATCCATTTCGCCGCCCGCCTCCTGGACGGCATCGAACTGCATACCGGGCGCGAGCGGCCCCTCGGTCTTGAGGCCTCCATCGAAACCGCCTCCGGCCTGCAGCAGGTGGCGGCCATCGCCGATGCCAGCGACCGCGTCCAAACGCTGGTCTTCGGCATCGCTGATTACTCGGCATCCATCGGCGCGCGGCTGGTATCCCTCTCAGGGCACGGGGAAAAGGAGGAGACCCTCTACCCCGGCCACCGCTGGCACTTCGCCCTCAGCCGCATGGTCATGGCCGGCAAGGCCCGCGGTCTGATGGTGATCGATGCGCCCTACGGCAATTTCAAAGACGTGGAAGGGCTTGAGCGCTCCGCCGTCACGGCCTGCGCGCTGGGGTGCGACGGCAAGTGGGCCATTCACCCCGGCCAGGTGGAACCCCTGAACCGGGTCTTCAGCCCCTCCCGGGAGGACATCGAACGCGCCGGCCGGGTCCTGGAAGCTTTCCAGCAGGCGCAGGGACAGGGCCGGGGTGCAATCGCCGTGGACGGCCGCATGGTGGACCAGGCGACCGTGCGGATGGCCCGCCAGCTCTGGGAGCAGGCTCGACACCTGGGGCTGGTGTAAAAGATCGCCCGGGCCGCGGCCCTATGACCGGCGATCCAGGCTGCGGTACTGAATCGCCTCCGCAATGTGCGCCGCGCCAATCGCACTTTCGCCGGCCAGATCGGCAACGGTGCGGGCGATTTTCAAAATGCGGTTGTAGGCCCGGGCGGAAAGCCCGAGCCGGTCGATGGCTTGTTCCAGAATAATGCGGGGGGCGCCCGTGATCCGGCAGTGGGCGTGAATCTGGCGGCTGCCCATCTGGGCGTTGCAGTAGATTTTGCTGCGCGCAAACCGCTGGGACTGCAAAGCGCGGGCAGCCCCAACCCGATTGCGGATGGCGGCCGAGGCTTCCGCCGGGCTGCCGTTCATCAGGTCGCGGTAGGCCACGGCGGGAACTTCGAGGTGCAGATCGATGCGGTCCAGCAGGGGCCCGGAAATCCGGGAGCGGTAGCGGGTCACCTGGTGGCGGGAGCAGATGCACTCGTGGCGGTCGTCTCCGAGATAGCCGCACGGACAGGGGTTCATGGCCCCGATCAGCATGAAACTGCAAGGGTATGTGAGGGTTGAAGCCGCTCGTGCAATGGTCACCTGGCGATCTTCAAGCGGCTGCCGCAGCACTTCCAGGACATTCTTTTTGAACTCGGGCAGCTCATCCAAAAAAAGCACGCCGTTGTGCGCCAGGCTGACCTCACCGGGTCGCGGCTGATGCCCCCCGCCGATCAGCCCGGCATCTGAAATGGTATGGTGCGGAGACCGGAAGGGCCGCTGCCGGACCAGGGCCTGCCCCCGCTGAAGCAACCCGGCAACGCTGTAGATCCGGGTGGTTTCGATGGCCTCCTCAAAAGTCAGCGCCGGCAGGATCGTCGGAATCCGCCGCGCCAGCATGGTCTTGCCCGAACCCGGCGGCCCGACCATCAGGAGGTTGTGCCCCCCCGCGGCGGCGACCTCCAGCGCGCGTTTGACATGCTCCTGGCCTTTAACTTCGGCGAAATCGAGGTCAGCCGGCTCCTCCGTCAGAAAATCCTGCATCGCAGCGGATACATGGGGCGCAATGGCAGCCAGCCCCCGCAGAAATTCGGTGGCCTGGCAAAGCGTCTGAACCGGGATGACCGCCACCCCCGCCACCACCGCTGCCTCCTGGGCATTGTCGACGGGAACGATGATCCCCGCATAGCCCGCATCGCGGGCGGCCAAGGCTGTCGAAAGGGCGCCGGTAACCGGCTTTACCCGGCCGTCGAGAGACAGCTCACCCAGCACCAGGTAACCGTCCAGGGCCGCCTGATCGATCACCCGCGTGGCCGACAGGAGCCCCAGCGCAATCGGCAGGTCGAAGCCGGTGCCCTCCTTCTTGATGTCGGCCGGAGCAAGGTTGACGGTGATGCGGTCATCCGGAAAGCTGTAGCCCGAATTCTTGATGGCCGACTTGACCCGGTCCTTGCTCTCTTTGACTGCGGTTTCAGGCAGGCCGACCATGTTGAAAACCGGCAACCCGGCGGCGATATCCACCTCTACCTCCACCGCGTAGGCGTCGATCCCGATTACGGCACTGCTCAGTACTTTTGCGAGCAAAGATTTTCCTCGATTGCAAGGGTAACCCTCAATACCATCGAGCACACCTTATAGCAGGGATGGACGCATTCAACAATTCTTTGATCCACCGGGGATGACCGCAGCGCGCCAGGAGGTTTAAATCCCCCATAAATTGTGATAGTATGAAAAACTTTTCGACGTTGATCCGCACGTCCCCGATAAGAGTACAAGGAATTCACCCTATTATGAGCATCGAAACCCGCCAGCAAACCCTGGCGCGGCCGGTTCAGTGCACCGGCATCGGGGTTCACTCCGGCCGCCAGGTCAACTTGAAGATTCTGCCGGCAGCCACCAATCACGGCATCAAGTTCCTGCGCACCGACCTGCCCGGAAAACCGATCGTCAGCGCCCATTTCAACAGTGTCGTGGACACCAGCCTGGCCACGGTGATCGGCGCCGATGGCGTGATTGTTTCGACCATCGAGCACCTGATGGCATCATTTTCAGGACTCTGCATCGACAACGCTCTGGTCGAACTCGACGGCTACGAGATCCCGATCATGGACGGCAGCGCCGCACCTTTCACCCGCCTGCTGCAATCCGCAGGCTTGCAGCGCCAGGAAGCTCTACGCTGCTATTTCATCATCAGGCAGCCGATATCCCTGAGAGAAGGCGCCAAGTCGGTAACGGTTTTTCCCGCCGCCCACTACCGAATCAGCTACTCCATCGATTTCGACCACCCGCTGATCCAGCAGCAGGATTTTTCCGTAGTGGTGACCCGGGAGAGCTTCGACCGCGAAATCAGCCCGGCCCGCACCTTCGGGTTCTATTACGAAATTGAATACCTCAAACGCTACGGACTGGCCCAGGGGGGCTCCCTGGAAAACGCCATCGTGATCGACAAGGACAAAATTCTGAACACGGGCGGACTGCGCTTTACGGACGAATTCGTCCGCCACAAACTGCTTGACTGCATCGGCGACTTTTCCCTCCTGGGAATGCCAATCCTCGGCCACATCGTCCTGAAGCGCTCGGGACACGCCTTCAACCACGCTTTTCTCGAGAAGTTCTTTGCCAGCAAGGACTGTTGGGAAACCCGAACTTTCGACGACGACCCTCAGCTTACCCAGGCACAAACCAAATCGATGGCCATCTGACGAAATGCCATGAATTTCCCCCGGAAGGAAAAAACAGCCGCCGTGGTGCTCTTGGGCCTGATCCTCTCTTGGCAGAGCGCGGCCTTTTGCCAGGAGGCGCGCCTGACCGACATCATCGTCACCAACACCCGCAATGATCTGCTGCTGTACCTCAAGGTCGAGGGGGCATTCCACGAAAAAATGGCAACCGCCATCCACAGCGGGATACCGACCACATTTGCCTTCTATATCGACCTCGACCGGGTCCGCGGTTTCTGGCCCGACAAACAAATTGCGTCCCTCAAGGCAACCCACAGCATCACGTACAACACCCTCAAAAATGAATACACCCTGGTCCGGTCCTGGGACAGCACCGGGAGCGTGACGACCCAATCGTTCATCGAAGCCCAGCGGCTGATGACCGAGATCGACAGCTTGAAAATCGTTCCCCTGCAAAAGCTGGTGAAGGGAACGCAGTATCGGATCAGGGCCAAGGCCGAACTGAGCAAGCTGACCCTCCCGTTTTACCTTCATTATATCCTGTTCTTCGTGTCGCTCTGGGATTTTAGGACCGATTGGTATACCGTCGACTTTGTCTTCTGATAACCCGCTCGCCGCTTGCCTCTGGAATTCACGGGGCCCATGAACCGCAGCCGACCTAACACACCCGAAACCCTGGGTAGCGACAGGGATCGCAGCCGCCGAAAACGCGAGCTGGTCTTGATTGCGGCCTGTCTGGTGGTGGTGGCCCTGTTGACCTATGTGGAAACCCGGATCATTTACTTCGGCGTCGATTTCCCGATCTCCAACACCATTCTGATGTTCATCCTGATCAACATCAACCTGCTGCTGCTGCTGCTGGTCATCTTCCTGGTCTTCCGCAACCTGGTCAAACTTCTCTACGACCGCAAGCACAAGGTGATCGGCTCCCGGCTGACCACCCGCCTGGTGTTCTCCTTCATCGCCCTCTCCCTGCTGCCGACCACGGTTTTGTTTCTTTTCTCGTTGAACTTCATCACCACCAGCATCGAATACTGGTTTAACGTGCCGGTAGAGCAGGCGCTGGACAACTCGCTGCGGGTCGGCCGGCGAGTTTACGACCAAACGGAGGAGGAAAACCGCTTCTTTCTGGAAAGAATCGCCTTTCAGATCAAAACCAAGAACCTGCTGCTGCCCAACAACCAGAAAGCCCTGGCGCGCTATGTCGAGGTGGTTCAGCGCTCCTTCAATCTGCACGCGGTGGAGGTTTACAGTACCAGCTTCAAACGGTTGGCCTATGCCATGGCCCCCAGGCTGGAAGAAAACGGCGGTCTTCGGCGCCTCCACGCGGACAGCTTGCAGCCGCAGCTTAGCGAAGGGCAGGTCCGCAGCGTGACCCGCAAAAGCAAGGACGGAGAAGTGGTCCGAACCATCGCCACGATCCCTTTCGGGGTCAAATTCGCCCAGGCCGACGCGTTCATCACCGCGGTCAAACTCATTCCCCTCCAGCTCTCGGAGGACATGGCCTCCATCTCCCGCGGGGTCGCGGAGTATCGCCAGATCAAGCTGCTCAAACAACCGATCAAAATCACCTACTTCATCACGCTATCGATCGTGGCGCTGCTGGTTGTGTTCTGTGCGATCTGGCTCGGCTTTCACCTGGCCAAGTCCATCAGCGTCCCGATCCGCGACCTCGGTGAGGCCACCCGCCGGGTGGCCGAGGGAGATCTCAGCTTTCGGATCATGCCGGTAGCCGACGATGAGATCGGAAGGCTGGTGGATTCCTTCAACCAGATGACGCGCGATCTTCAGGTCAGCCGCGCCCAACTGGAGCAGTCCGCGCGTAAATTGCGGGAACAAAACACCGAGATCGAGGAAAAGCGGCAGTACATGGCGATCGTTCTCAAGAATGTTTCCGCGGGGGTTATCAGTTTGGACGCCGATGGGCTGGTTTCCACGATCAACACTGCGGCGGAGAAAATGCTCAACCTGAAATTCGATGAAATTATCGGCCAGAGTTACAGAAAACTGCTGCGCGGCCAGCACCTCAACCTGGCCGATGAGGTCATGCGGAGTTTGGCCAGTTCATCCTCCAATGCCATTGCCCTGCCGCTGCGGCTGGCGGTCGACGGTAAACCCCGCAGCTTCCTGGTGCAC
>JAABRJ010000043.1 GCA_011390985.1 Desulfobacteraceae bacterium | reverse complement strand
ATCAATGCCCTGAAAAACGACGCCGGCGCGCATATGGGCATCGTCATGGTCTTCGACGACCTCACGGATCTTGAAAAGGCCCAGCGTGTGGCCGCCTGGCGGGAGGTGGCGCGCCGGATCGCCCACGAGGTCAAAAACCCGCTGACCCCCATCAGCCTGGCGGCCCAGCGGCTCAAGCGCAAGTATGGTGCTCAGATCAACGAGCCGGTGTTTGACGAATGCACCCGCACGATCATTGACCACGTTGAGCTGATCCGCAATCTGGTGAATGAATTCTCCGCCTTCGCGCGCTTTCCGACGGCCGACCCGAACCTCGCCGACCTGCCGCCCATCGTGGAGGAAACCATCGCACTTTACCGTGAGGGTCACCCCAATATCCAGTTCAAATTTTTCACCGAAAACCCCATTCCGCGCATAAAGCTGGACCGCCAGCAGATCAAGCAGGCCCTGATCAATCTTGTGGACAATGCCGTGGCCTCCATCAAGAAAGCGGGCGACATCACCATTCATCTCACCCACGATCCCATTCTGAAAACCGTCCGAATGGAGGTCGCGGACACCGGTGAGGGTGTTTCCGACGAGGACAAGACCCACCTTTTCGAACCCTATTTTTCCACCAAAAAATCGGGCATGGGATTGGGCCTGACCATTGTCAGCAGCATCATCTCAGATCACAACGGCACGATCGGCGTCCAGGACAACAAGCCCCACGGGGCCAAATTTGTCATCGAACTGCCGGCCTGACGACACTGTCTGCGGCCGGCCGGCACACGGCGGTCTTGCCCAGCGCGCAAAGGAGCGTTTGCCCATGTTTCCATCCCTATTGA
>JAABRJ010000042.1 GCA_011390985.1 Desulfobacteraceae bacterium | reverse complement strand
ATTGATCGTTGATGACGAGCCCTCCATCCTCCAGACCCTGGGCGGGCTTCTCACCGACGAGGGGTTTGAGGTCATCACGGCCGCTAACGGCTACGAAGCTCTGAAAAAAATCGAAAACGAATCCCCCGACCTGGTCCTGCTGGATATCTGGATGCCCGGCATCGACGGCATTGAAACCCTGAAGGAAATCAAAAAGGCGGGCCCCTACATCCCGGTGATCATCATCACCGGGCACGGCACCATCGAAACCGCCGTCAGAGCCACCAAGCTGGGGGCTTTCGACCTGATCGAAAAACCGCTTTCCATCGACAAGGTCCTCGTTTCCATTCACAACGCACTCAATTTCCGGCGTCTTGAAGAAGAAAACCGCTACCTCCGCAAAAAGACCATCGAAAAACATTCCGTCACCGGCAGCAGCCCGCGGACCCTGGCGCTCAAAAGTCAGATCGCAGCAGCGGCTCCCAGCGACGCCTGGATTCTCATCAAGGGTGAAAACGGCACCGGCAAAGAGTTGGTGGCCCGCAACATCCACCACCTCAGTCCGCGCGCCGATCAGCCGCTGATCGAGGTCAACTGCGCCACCATTCCCGAGGAGTTGATCGAGAGCGAACTTTTCGGGCATGAAAAAGGCGCCTTCACCGAGGCTACGATCAAGAAACGGGGAAAGTTCGAGCTGGCCAACAACGGGACCCTCTTTCTGGACGAAATCGGCGACATGAGCCTCAAGACCCAGGGCAAGATCCTGAGGGTCCTGCAGGAGCAGAAGTTCCAGCGGGTCGGCGGCGGGCGGACCCTGACGGTCGATGTGCGGGTCATCGCCGCCACCAGCAAGGACCTGTCAAAGGAGATCCGGGAAGGCAATTTCCGCGAAGAGCTCTATTACCGTCTGAACGTGATCCCGATCGAAGTGCCCGCCCTCAGGGACCGGATTGAAGACCTGCCGGCGCTGGTGGAGATCTTCCTGGCGGAATGCGCCAAGCAGAACAAGACCCTGCGCAAGATGTCACCCGCGGCGCTGGCGCTGCTGCAGCGCTATCCGTGGCCCGGCAACGTGCGGGAGTTGAAGAATCTCGTCGAGCGCCTGGCCATTGTGGGGCAAAGTGCGGTCATCGACGTCGGGGACCTGCCCGCGCTTTACAACCCGCAGGCACCGGGCAGCGCGGCGGCCGCCGAGAACCACCTTTTCGCAATTGACAATCTGGCGAAGGCCAAAAGCGCCTTTGAAAGGGCCTATCTGCACCACAAGCTCACCCAACACGACCACGACCTGGCCGAAACCGCCCGGGCCATCGGCATGAAGGCAGCGGATCTCGGCCAGCTGCTCAAAAACATGCTATGAAACCACCTGGCGCCCGGCGCCCCCCAAGCGGGCGGCTGGAAAGACCCCTCGGCGCTCGTAGGGCCGCACCACAAGCAGGGAGGCGAAAGGCATAGTGCGCGTCATTGCCGGTGAACTGAAAGGCAAAAAGCTGGCTTCCCCCAAGGGGCGCGGTATTCGCCCAACCTCGGAGCGGACCCGTGAGGCCGTTTTCAATATTCTCGGTGATCGGGTCAGGGGGGCGGCTGTCCTCGAGCTATTTGCCGGCACCGGCGCTTTCAGCATCGAAGCCCTCAGTCGGGGCGCCGCCAGCGCCGTCATGATCGAGCGCTCACGCGAAGCCCTCGATCTGATCGCGCGCAACCTGGCTGCTTGCCGGCTGGCGGGGCGCGCCCGGGTCATCCGCTGGGACATCACCCTGGGCCTCGATTGTCTGCGATCCCTGCCCGACCGATTTGACCTGGCCTTTCTCGATCCGCCCTACCGCCAGGGGGCCCTCGGCCCCACCCTGCAGCACCTGCTCGCCTGCGGCTGCCTGGCCGACGGCGCCCGCGTGGTGATCGAACATGACCCCCAAGCGCCCCTGCCGGACGAATCGAGCCGCTTGCGGTTGACCGACCGCCGAAAGTACGGGAAAGCCCTTGTCTCCTTTTTCACCTATGTGCTATAAACCCCAGAAATTTCAACCCGCTCAGGGGCAGGCCGATGCAGCGAATTGCGATTTATCCCGGATCCTTTGACCCGGTCACCAACGGGCACCTCGATATTGTCGAGCGCGGGCTGTCGCTCTTTGACAAAATTATCGTCGCCATTCTCCACAATCCCGCCAAAAAATCCCTCTTTTCGGTTGAAGAGCGCATCGAAATGCTGCAGGCCAGCACGGTGAAATTCAGCGGGGTCGAGATCGACTGCTTCAGCGGGCTGCTGGTGGATTATGCCAGCCGCAAGAACGCGCACGCCATTTTGCGGGGCATGCGGGCGGTTTCCGATTTCGAGTATGAATTTCAGCTGGCACTGATGAACCGCCGGTTGAATCGTGAGGTCCAGACGGTGTTTCTGATGACCGGCCTGCGCTGGATTTTCACCAGTTCCTCGATCATCAAGGAGGCCGCCAGTTTCGGTGGCGACATTTCAGACATGGTGCCCGAAATCGTGGAGTACAAGCTGCGCGAAAAATTCGGTACCGAGCCGAAGACGGCCTGAATGGACTTATGGCAACTGCACATCTTCTGTAAAGTCGTCGAATACAAGAGTTTCTCCAAGGCCGGCAAGGCCGTCCACCTCTCCCAGCCCACGATCAGCAGCCACATCCGGGACCTGGAAGATCATTTCGGTTGCCGCCTGGTCGACCGCTTGGCCCGCCAAGCCGCACCCACCAAGGCCGGTGAACTGCTCTACACCTACGCCCGCCGACTGCTTTGCCTGAGGGATGAAACCGAAACGGCCCTGGCGGAATTCCAGGGGCGGATCAAGGGCCGCCTGGTGATCGGCGGCAGCACCATCCCGGGCACCTACATCCTGCCGCGCATCGTGGGCGCCTTCACCCGCAAACACCCCGAGGTAACGGTATCGCTGAGCATCGGCGACACGGACAAGATAATCGAAGAGACCATCAACGGAACGATCGAATTCGGGATCGTCGGCGCCAAATCCAAAGACAAGCGCATCACCCAGGAAAAGGTGATCGAGGATGAAATG
>JAABRJ010000041.1 GCA_011390985.1 Desulfobacteraceae bacterium | reverse complement strand
GAATAGCCACTTACCGGATGAGGTAGGTTTTGTCAAATCGTTTTGCGGCTTTTCAGACCTTCCTAAATCCCCGCAGCGAAAAGGTCGATTACAGAGGGAATCATTCCCGGAGAATTTTGCACACTTGCCTGGGCCGCATGCAGACGTTGCCGGAGGCAAGTGAACCCGAGGTATCGCGGTAAAGGGGTCAACCATGTTTCAGATCAAAAGAATGTCTTTGAAGGCCAAATTACTGGGGCTGGGCATCGTGATGACAGCCGTGCCGCTGCTGGCGATCTACGTCGTGGTGCACGCTCAGAACGCCCGGATGTTCGCCGTGGCCCAGCAGGAGAGCCGCAAGCTGGCCTATGCGGACCTGGACCACATCGCCCAGGGTATCTACGGCATGTGTCTGTCCCAGCAGGAGCTGTTGGAACAGAAGCTCCAAAGTGACGCCTCCGTCGCCCGGGCGATCCTCGCGGCCCACGGGGCCATCAGCTTCGACGATGAGCAAGCCGAGTGGGTGGCGACCAACCAGTTCACCAAAACCGCGACACGGCTATCCCTGCCCCAAATGATCGTGGGCACCCAGTGGCTGGGGCAGAATGCGGCCCCCGACCGCCCTTCGCCCATCGTCGATGAGGTGCAGCGCCTGGTGGGGGGGACGGCCACCATTTTTCAACGGATGAACACCGCCGGCGACATGCTGCGGGTCTCTACCAACGTGAAGACCCTGGACGGCAAGCGCGCCATCGGGACCTACATCCCGGCGGTCAATCCCGACGGCCAGCCCAACCCGGTGGTGTCGGCCCTGCTGAACGGCACGCCTTACATCGGTCGGGCCTACGTCGTGAACAACTGGTATTTGGCCGCCTACACGCCCCTGCGCGATGAGCGGCAACAGGTCGTGGGCGCCTTGTACGTGGGCGTTCCCCAGGAAAGCGTCAAGAGCCTGCGCAGGCAGATCATGGCGACGACGGTCGGGACCACGGGCTATGTCTACGTGCTTGACACCCAGGGCCATTACGTGGTTTCCAAGGACGGCAAACGCGACGGGGAAAACATCTGGGAGGCGAAGGATGCGGATGGCAGGCTCTTCATCCAGGAGATCATCAGCAAGGCCGTCGGCCTCGAACCCGGGGAAATCGCCGAGGCCACATACCCCTGGAAAAATCAGGGCGACAAGGACGCCCGGGTCAAAATCGCGCGGATTATGCACTTCGCGCCCTGGGACTGGGTGATCGGGGTCGGCTCCTACGAGGAGGAGTTCCGTCAAGCCGAGCAGCTCATTTCGGAAGTGGCGACCCGCAACCGCATGCTGTTACTGTCGATCACGGGCGCCTCGCTGGTGCTGACGGCACTTCTCTGGATGTTGATCGCCCGGAATATCGCTGGTTCACTGAAGCGCATCGCGGCGGATCTGACCGCCGGTGCCGAGCAGACATCCGCTGCGGCCGGGGAGGTTTCGGCGGCCAGCCAGTCACTGGCCCAAGGCGCCAGCCAACAGGCCGCCAGCCTGGAAGAGATTTCGTCGAGCGTAGAGGAGATGGCCTCGATGACCAAGCAGAACGCCGGCAACGCGGACGATGCCAAGGCCCTTGCGGCCGCCGCCCAGGCCAGCGCCGACGAGGGCGCCGAGGCCATGGGCCGCATGAACGGCGCCATTCAGGACATAAAAAGATCTTCCGACGAGACCGGGAAGATCGTCAAAACCATCGACGAGATCGCGTTCCAGACCAACCTGCTGGCGTTGAACGCCGCGGTCGAGGCCGCCCGTGCCGGTGAGGCGGGCAAGGGCTTCGCCGTGGTTGCCGAGGAAGTCCGCAATCTCGCCCAGCGGTCGGCTCAGGCGGCCAAGGAAACGGCCGAAATGCTTGCCGAATCGGTTCACAAGGCCGAAAACGGCGCCACGCTCAGCCGGGAAGTCCTCTCCTTTTTGGAAGCCATCGCCGCCGGCAACCACAAGGTCAACACCTTGATCGCCGAGATCGCCGCCGCAAGCCGCGAGCAGGCTCAAGGCCTCGAACAGATTTCGACTGCGGTCGGCCAAATGGACCAGGTCACGCAATCCACCGCGGCCAACGCCGAAGAGTCGGCCTCGGCCAGTGAGGAGTTGGCCGCCCAGGCGCATACCCTGAACGACATGGTGAACGATTTGCTGGCGGTGGTGGGCGGAAAATTGACATCTCGAGCCACCGCCGAAGCCACCGATTCGGACCGGACCACCCGCCGCCGCCCCGCCCGAAGCCCAAGGCATGACGCGGCGGCCCCTCTGCAACGCCAGATCGCCAAAACGGCCCCGGCCCAAAGGAACGGCACAAAAGAAAATTCGACCATCGCGGCCAGCGAATTCTGAGCCCCTGCCCCTGCGAACGGGCGTCGTTCGCAGGGAGGTCAGCCCTTAACAACTGAAACCGGAATCCCCGAAGGCACCGGCGATCGGCCGGGGCAGCCGCCGTCTCCGAAAATCGCGTCACGGCCGCCAGCGCCCTGGGCTGGCATCCGTCCATGCAGGGGTGCGACTTGACAGTGTGTAGGCCCCTGAAATAAAAAAACAAGGGACGGCCGGATCGGATGGCCCAGAGGATCGCCGCGGCGGATAGACCCCGCAAAAGCGCAATGCGGCCACGGGCAGCGGGAGCCTGCCGGGTGGACTCGGGATCGCCGGGGTCGCCTTTACCCCCCCACTAGAGAAAACACCCCATGCCATTCGTCGACTTTCAGAACACCCATGCCATGCTCAGCGCCACTGTCGATCGCCACCGCGAGCGCCCGGCCTTCCGCTGGTTCACCCAACCGGGCGTTACCGCGGCGGTCACCTGGGGGGAATTCTACGACCAGGTCCGCCAGGTGTCCAAAGCGCTGATGGCAATCGGCGTCGCCCCAGGCGACAAGGTCAACATCGTCAGTTATTCCTGCTACCGCTGGGTGCTGACCGACATGGGAATCACCTGCGCCGGGGGCGTTACCGTCGGCATCTACCAGTCCAGCCTACCCCAAGATTGCCGGCACATCATCGATCATTCGGATGCCGTGTTCGTCTTTGCCGAAGACAACCGCCAGTTGGACAAACTCCTCGACATCCGGCCCCACATCCCGAAAGTCCGCAAAGTGGTGCTTTTCAAGGGGCAGGTGCCGGACGACGATTGGACCATCGGTTTCGAAGACTTCCTGGCTTTGGGCCGTGACATTCCGGATGCGGACTTCCAGCAGCGCGCCCGGTCGACCGGCCCCCGGGACCCGGCCGGTATCGTCTACACTTCCGGAACCACCGGCGTTCCCAAAGGGGCCGTATTGACCCACGACAACATCACATTTACGGCCCAGTCGGTCCAAGGCTGCACCCGCATCGAAGACGACGACGAGGTTTTTCTCTTTCTGCCCCTGGCGCATGTATTTGCCCGCACATGCGTTTACGCCACTCTGCTGATGGGCTGCACCACCACTTTCACCCGCAGCATGGAAACCGTGGTGGAAGACATGCAGGCCTGCCGGCCGCACTGGTTTGCCAGCGTCCCACGGATCTACGAAAAGGTCTATTCCAAGGTCATCAGCGGCGCGGAGGGAAAGGGCGGCGCCGCCCTGAAGATTTTCAACTGGGCCCGCGCGGTGGGGGAGCGGGTCAGCGATCTCAAGGTCGCCAAAAAACCGGTGCCGCTCTTCCTGGGGCTCCAATACGCCCTCGCCACCAGGCTTGTCTTCGGCAAGATCCAGGCCGCCCTGGGCGGGCGCGTGCGCTGGTGCATCAGCGGAGCCGCACCCCTCAACCCGGAGATCGGACGCTTTTTTCATGCCGCGGGGGTCCTCGTCCTGGAGGGCATCGGCATGACCGAAGACACCTCGTTTTCGCATCTCAACCGCTGCGACAATTACCGCTTCGGCTGGGTCGGCCAGCCCGGCCCGGGGATTGCGCATAAAACCGCGGAAGACGGCGAGGTGATGATCCGCGGCCGAAATGTCATGCAAAAATACTACAAGATGCCCGAGGAAACCGCGGCGACGATCACTCCCGATGGGTGGTTGTTGACCGGTGACATCGGCGAGATCGACAGCGAGGATTTCCTGCGCATCACCGGCCGCAAGAAGGAGTTGATCATCACCGCCGGCGGCAAGAATATCGCACCGGCGGCCATCGAAGGGGCCATCGCGACCTCCAAATACATCAACCAGGTTTGCGTCATCGGCGACCGGCGCAAGTTCCTGTCCGCCTTGGTGACCCTGGACGAGGAAAACGTCGGGGCCTGGGCCGCGGCCGAGGCCATCGCCTTCCGCGACCTGCAGGATCTGATGGCCAACCCAAAGGTCAAAGCCCTGATCGAGGCCGAGATTGCCGCCACCAACCAGCGGTTCGCCGGCTACGAATCCGTCAAAAGGGTGAGCATCGTTCCCGAATTCACAATTGAAAACGGCTTTCTGACTCCCACCCTGAAGCTCAAAAAAAACCTGGTGTCCCACCGATACGCGGAAATCATCGACGCCATGTATCCCGGGGATTAAGCAGCACCAGACCGGAGAAACCCCAGCGTTTCTGCGGCCGATTGAAATTCCGCCAGCCCAAGCCATCGCTTTTTTTCAACCTGCCGGGGCGTGCGGCGCGAACCGGTTTTGGCTTTCCGGTGAGAAATCGCTGCGCTTGCCGGAAGGAAAACCCCCATGAGCCGGTGCATGACTGTCTGCTTGACCGGGAGCTGTATCTGCGGGAAATCATGGAGACGGTTGCCAAAATCAACGGGCTGCTGCTCTCGGCGACGGACTTGGCGCCGGCAGCGGGCGCTCAGGAGCCCTTGCGATAGATGCTGGGTCTTATGAAGTGGAGGCTGTGCTTGAGGTTGTTGAGGCTCTCGGCCCCGCCGATGATGAAATAGCCGTCGGGTTTGAGATACCGCGAGAGCTTGTTAACCACGGTTTCCTTCACCGGGCCGTCGAAATAGATCATCACGTTGCGGCAGAAAATCATATCAAACTCGCCCGGCGGGGGCGTATCGGTCAGCAGATTGAAGCGCCGGAAGGTCACCATGCGCCGGATATCATCTTTCAGGCGGATGTAGCCCTCCGATTTACCGTGTCCTTTTTGAAAATACTTCTTGAGGGTCGCGAGCGGAATACGCTGGGCCTTTTCCAGGGGGTAGACCCCCGATTGCCCGATTCTGAGCACCGAAGTGGAAATATCAGTGGCCAAAATGGCGGGCCGGAACCCCTGTTCCAGGCAGTGAATGGCAATCGAGTATGGCTCCTCACCGCTGGAGGACGCCGCGCACCAGATGCGGCGATGGCCCGCGTTGAGAAGGGCGAAATGGTGGTCCTCGCGAAAGAAGTAGGTGTGATTGGTGGAAATCGCGTCGATGAAACGGATGCGCTCATTGCCGTCGCTTGCGACGACCCGCAGATAATCCTCAACCTGAGCGATGCCGGTTTTCCTCAACCGCTTGGACAGCCGCGCCATCAGCAGCTGCTGTTTGCCTTCGTGAAGATCGATGCCGCACTCGCGGTAGACCAGCTCGCGAAAGAACGCAAATTGTCGGGCGGTTAGTTCCATGGCGGGGATAGCGCTTTGGTCTAGCGGATCATGTTGAGGGCGGTCTGGGCGACCTCAGCGATGTCGACGATGCGGTCCACCGCACCGATCTTGATGGCCTCGCGCGGCATCCCGAACACCACGCAGCTCTTTTCATCCTGGGCGATCGTGTGTGCGCCGGCATGCTTCATCCGCAGCAGCCCGTCGGCCCCGTCAGCGCCCATGCCGGTCAGGATGATTCCCAGGGAATTGGCACCGGCGTAGTCCGCCACCGATTTGAATAGGACGTCCACCGACGGTCTTTGATGATGGACCAAAGGCCCCTGCTTGACCTGGACATAATAGCGGGCACCGCTGCGCTTCAGGAGCATGTGGAAATTGCCGGGGGCGATCAGCACCTGGCCGTTGACGACCGAATCCCCATCCTGGG
>JAABRJ010000040.1 GCA_011390985.1 Desulfobacteraceae bacterium | reverse complement strand
CCTCCTTGACGCGGACCTCGCAAAGGGAATCCAGCCGCTGGGCAAACGAGGTCGTGAACTGGGCTGGCATGTGCTGAACCACCAAGATCCCGGGGCTGTTGGGTGGAAAACTGGTCAGCACCTGCCGCAGGGCCTCGGTCCCACCGGTGGATGCGCCGATGCCGATGATCTTGTTGGTGGTGACGGTCATGGCGCGGGCACCGAAGGAGGCCTTGCGCACGGGCGCTTCGGGCGGGCTGTCGGTTTTGCGGGGCACCACCCTGACCCGAGCCACGGCCCGGATCTTGTCGGCCAGCTGCAAACACATATCTCCCACCGAATAGGACGCGCAGGGCTTGGCGATCACCTCCAGCGCCCCGCAGGCGAGGGCTTCCAGGGCAAGCTTGCTGTTGCGCTGGGTCAGGGAGCTGACGACGATCACCGGCAACGGGTAATAGCGCATCAGCTTTTTCAAAAAGGTGATGCCGTCCATCCGGGGCATTTCCACGTCCAGGGTCACCACGTCCGGCTTGAGCTGGACGATTTTGTCCCTCGCCACGTAAGGGTCCGGGGCCGTCCCGACCACCTCGATGCCCGGTTCCCGGGACAATTCATCCACAAACACCTTGCGCACGAGCGCGGAGTCGTCGACCACCAGAACGCGAATGTTATTTTCCATCAGGTCTGTTTCAATCCCGTTGGGGGTTTCACCCGGCTGGGGCATCATCCGAGGGCGATGGCGGCCGAAGGGCCCGGCACCCCGTGAAATCCCGCCGTTTTTCAGGTGGTTTGCAGAAAGGCCAGGGCCAGGCGACCGTCGCTGGTGTCCACGATGAGGAAATTGGGCTCCGCGCCAGTCTCGGCCAGGACGACCCGTGCGACCGTCTCAGCGGGAACCCGTTCGGGAATTCCCAGATCGTAGACATGATCGGGGTTATAGGTGCTGAAGGTGTTGCCGGCCACCATGTTGAGGACCTCCTTGATCATGCCGCCCAGATGACGGTCCTCGATTTGGCCCCGCTCCAGGGTCAAGAAGCTCTCGGTCATTGCGACCAGCGCCGTTTCCGGGATCAGGATAAAAAACCGGCCGCTGGAGGGCCCCCTGAAATCAATTTGCCCCCCGAAGGCCCGGCCTTTCAGCGAGCGGAAATAATCGGCGGGGGTCCCCTCTTCCGAAATTTCAGTGGACATGAAAAACATGGTTTCCAGCACGTATCCAAGGGAAGCGGCCAAGGCCGCTTTAATGCCGTCTTTCATTGCCCGTTT
>JAABRJ010000039.1 GCA_011390985.1 Desulfobacteraceae bacterium | reverse complement strand
GAGGAGTGGGTCAGGCGGTAGGCATAGAATTTGACGATCAGCAGCAGCGCCCCGATCCCGAAGGACAGGCTGATGGCCAAAAGGCGCAGTTTCAGATGCCGGCCGGCGGCGGGCGCGGTTTTTTGCTTGGGTTGAGCTGCCAAGTGGGCCAATACCGATCTCCCTGCCGGGCGCCGCCGCATTTTGTGTCCTCCACCGACCTGAACGACGCGGCGGCGCACCTCCTTCAAGGGTCTCTTGGGGTTTCCAAGGAAATCCCCAGGCCGGCCAACTCGCGGGCGGCCAGGGCGCCCCAGCCGCGGTTGGCGGCCGGGTTGGCCGGGCTGGGGTGGGTCAGGCGCCCGATGGTGACCGGAAGGCCTCTCAATGCCTCAAGGGCGCGGGTTTCGGCAAATCTGCCGACCCCCACCACATACTTCGGGGTTAACACCGCCACGCTGCGGCGCAGGGCGCGGTCGCAGGCGGCCAGGAGCGGCACCCGCTGCGCCGCGGGCAGGCGGTCGGGGGTGCGGTTGCGGCCGCTGGCCTCAATGAAGATCAGGGGGCAGTAGTTGGCCACGAAAAAACGCGCGAAGAAGCGTTCCGGGGTCTGGAAGGTCTCCCGGACCCAGCCCCACAGACGGGCGCCGCTGACCTCGCTGCGGGTGCAGGCAAAGCCGGTCACCGGCCGCTTGGGATGGGTTGCGGGGGGCGCTGCGATGGGGACCTCGATCCCCAGCCAGTCGCGCACCAGGCGAACCTCCCCGAAGGGCACGCCGGTCTGGGCCATCCCCCAGGGGCCGGGATTCATCCCCAGCAGCAGCACCTCCTTGGCGGCTTGGCCGTAAAGGGCCAGGTAGCGGGCGTAAGCCTCGCCGGCGTATGTCAGGGGGTTGTAGACATGGGTCACCGGCGGCCCGAAGCGCAGTCCTTCGAGATCCTTCAGCAACTGGTCGGTAATCTGCGTGAGAGTCATGGGGTCGCGTTCCACACGGCGCGCCGCCTCAGGGGGCGACCCGCTCCCCGTAAAGCCGGCGGGTATTGGCGTACACAGCCGCCCGCAGGACCGCGGCGGGCACCTGCTTGAGTTCCGCCAAAGCGGTGATTACCGCCGCAACGTTGGCCGGTTCGTTGCGCAGCGCCGGGTCCGGCCCCAGAACCGGGCTGTCGGTTTCCACCAGCAGGCAGTCCAGGGGCAGGCGGCGGACCAGCTTCTGTTTTTGGCGGGAGCGCACCACCGACGGCGGCACCGAAAAAAAGAAACCGGCCTCCACCGCCGGCAGGGCGGCGGCGGCCTTGCCGTCGAATGCATGCAGCTGGACTTTGGCGGCGTCGTTTGCCAGCAGCAGGTCCACCACCTGGCGCCCGGCGGAGCGGGAGTGGACGTTCAGCGGCAGGCCCAGCTCGCGTCCGAGGACGATAAACCCGGCGAAGATCTCCCGCTGGCGCGCCCGGCCCTCCTCATCCGCCACCAGCCAGTAGTCCAGCCCCACCTCGCCGATGGCCGCCAGGCGTTGGCGCTCCCGCCGGATCAGAGCCCGCATAGCCGCCGCCGCCTCCAGGTCCAGGTGCGCCGGGTAGAGCCCGGCGGCCGGCTTGATCTGCGGGAAGCACTCGGCCAGCTGCAGGTTGCGCCGGGCGTCGGCCAGAGTTTCAGCCACCGCCACCACCGCGGTAACCCCCGCGGCGCGGGCGCGCTCCAGAACGGCCGCCCGATCGGCGTCGAAAACCGGGTCACAGATATGAGCGTGGGTATCAACGATCATGGCTGTGGCGTACGGCTTTCACTCATCGCCCTCATGGGTGCCGGGAACCCCCAGAAAGTATTCCTCGTACTGGGCGGGCCCCTCCTGGTAGATTTCCATCATGGCCTCGAAGGTCCGGCGGGCCCGGTTCTCCTTCCAGCGGTGCCAGGAGTCCATGTCCTGCCAGGTGCCGATCACCACCAGGGTCTGGGGGTCGCGGCTGTCCACCAGGGTTTCACCGGAGATGTAGCCCCGCTGGTTCATGGCCCCCGCCCGGAACTCGTTCAAAAGCGCCAGGACTTCCTTGTTGCACCCTTTTTTGAACCGCCGTTTGATGAGTATCTTGGCCAGCATGACAGCCTCCTTGCGCCGCACCGGCGGCAGGCTCAGGTTTGTTTTTTGGCCTGGTCGGCCACCGCCCGGACGGCGGCTGCAACGGCCGCCTGGTCGCCCAGATAGCGGCTGCCGATGGTCTTGAGAGAGTTGTCCAGTTCGTAAACGAGGGGCACTCCGGTGGGGATATTCAGGGTGGTGACCGCCTGATCGGAAAGCGCGTCGAGGTGTTTGACCAGCGCCCGCAGGGAGTTGCCATGGGCGGCGATCAGCACCCGGCGGCCCTGGCGGACGGCAGGCGCGATTTCCTGGTGAAAATAGGGCAGGAAGCGCCCAACGGTGTCCTTGAGGGATTCCGTGCAGGGGATCTCCTCGGGGGCCAGGTCGCGGTAGCGCGGGTCCCGGCCGGGATGGCGCTCGTCCCCGGGGTCCAGCGGCGGCGGGGGAGTGTCGTAGCTGCGGCGCCAGACGTGCACCTGCTCCTCACCGTGGCGGGCGGCGGTCTCGGCCTTGTTGAGCCCCTGCAGCGCCCCGTAGTGGCGTTCATTCAGGCGCCAGTTGCGGATCACCGGAATCCACATCAGGTCCATCGCGTCCATCACGATCCAGAGGGTCCGGATGGCCCGTTTGAGCACCGAGGTGTAAGCCACGTCAAACGTGAAGCCCTCGGCCGACAGGAGCCGGGCGGCGTCGCCGGCCTCGGCGACCCCTTTGGCGGTCAGATCCACGTCGGTCCATCCGGTGAACCGGTTTTCACGGTTCCAGACGCTCTCGCCGTGTCGCAGCAAAACGAGTTGGAACATAGGGGGGGCCTCCTTGGCGGCGGTTGGGGGTCAACGGGAGTTGAGTCGGGCGGCGCAAAGAATCCCGTAAGTAAACTGAGAATCAGAGCCGCGGCGACCCGGTCGGCACCTCGCTTTATAGTTGTATCGGCACTACAAAAAATCAAGCCGCTTGCCCCCGGGACCCGACGGCCCCTCAGGGAATCCGGCCGACCAGCAGCGGCAGGCGCAGGCCGCCGTGGGTCAGCGGGACGATGCGCAGCGCAAACGGCAGGTCCTCGGTCAGTTTGCTATCCGGTGCGATCAGCGCACAGCGCCACCCCGGGTAAACCGCCTGCAACCGGCCCAGGATCTGGCGGAACAGGTGCGCGCTGGCGGCCGGTGTTCCCAGGCGACGCCCGTAGGGCGGGTTGATCACCACCAGCCCGGTGCCAGCGGTCAGCGGCCGCGGGTCCAATTCGAAAAAGTCACCCTGTTCCACCCCGACCCATGCCGTAAGCCCCTTTGTTTCCAGCGTTTGCGCGAGATGTTGGACGCTTTGGGGGGATTTGTCCAGCGCGAAAATCCGGCGGCGGACGGGGACAACTACGGCGGCATCGGCTTCCCGCAGCAGGTGCCGCCAGCGGGCAGGGCGAAAGGCCGGCCAGCGCATGAAGGCGAAGGACCGCAGGCGCCCGGGGGCAATGCGGGCCGCCATCAGGGCGGCCTCCAGGCAGAAGGTCCCGCTGCCGCACATCGGGTCCAGCAGCGGTTCCCCGCCGCTGTAGGCGGCGATCTGCAAAATCGCGGCCGCCAGCGTTTCCCGCAACGGCGCGCGGCCGCCGTGGGTCTTGATGCCCCGTTTGTAGAGGTTCTCCCCGCTGCTGTCCAGGGAGAGGGTCAGGCGGTCATCCAGCAGGCGGACAAACACCTGCTGGGGGGCGGCGGGGCCGCCCGCCGAGACCACGAACCGGTCGGCGACGGCGGCACGGACGCGCTCGGCCACCGCCTGGCTGTGATAGAGCCGGGAGTGCCGGGCGGTCACGTGCACGGCCGGCACCTCGCCGGTCGGCAGGTAAAGCTCCCAGGGAATCTCCCGCAGCCGCTTTTCCAGGGCGCTAAACCCGACGGCCTTGAACGCCGCGATGCGCATCAGCACCCGGGATGCGGTGCGCAACTGCAGGTTGGCCAGATACAGGTCCTCCAGGCGCCCTTCAAAGCTGACCCCGCCGGGAACCAGTGTCAAACTGCGGCCGTCGCCAAAAAGGGCCGCAAGCTCCCTTCGGCAGAGCGCTTCAAGCCCTGGCGCGACGACCACGAAAAAGGTGTGCACCGGGCCGCTGACGTGCCGCTTGATCCGTTTCTGCAGCGGCTTGTCAGCGGCGACGTTCATGCCTGATCCGCCTCTGCGGGCCTGCGCGCCGGCTCGCCGGGGGCCACCGGCCCCAGCTCCTGCCGGACCTGCAGCAGCACCACCGACCCAATCACCAGCGCCCCGCCCAGGAGCTGGAGCGGGGTAAGGGCCTCGTGCAGCAGGAAATACGAAATGACGGCGGCCGCAATGGGCTCCAGGGTGGCCGTGATGCTGGCGCGGGTGGCGCGGATGCGGGTGACCCCCTGAAAAAAGAACCCGAAGGGCAGCAGCGTGCCCATCACCCCGATATAGAGAATCCAGCCCCAGTCCCCCGGCGTATAGGGGCTGAAAAAGGCGCCCAAGGGCGGGTGCAGCAGGTTCCAGGTTAGAAAGGCGAACAGCAGGGCGTAGAAAAGGACGGTCAGCGGCGGATAGCGGCGCATCCCGGATTCCCCCTGAATCGCGTACCAGGCAAAGGTCACGGCCGACATCAACCCGCTTAAAATACCCAGGGCGTTGAGGGAGAGCACGTCCAGATCGTAGGCCCCGACCACCAGGTAGCAGCCGGCCACCGCCCCGATAATGGCGGTGAGGGTGGTCCGGTCGGGATACTCGCGGGTGAAAACCGCGGCGTAGATGGCAATGAAGGTCGGCGAGAGGTACTGCAGCAAGATGGCGGTGGCGACGTTGACCCGGCTGATGGCGAAAAGGTAGGTGAACTGGGCGGCCGCCAGGGCGCCGCCGCCGAGCAGGGCAAAATAGAGCAGATCGCGTCGGGCGATCCGCAGCAGCGCGGGCCGCCGCAGTGCCAGCCAGACAAAGAGAAAAGCGCCGGCGATCCCCAGGCGCAGCTGGATCAGCTGAAAGGGCGAGATCCCGTGGGAAAAGAGCATTTTGGCGGCCGTGCCGGAGGTCGCCCATAAAATCGCGGCCAGCATGACATACAGGTAGCCCGGGTTGGCGATTTTGAACGGGCGGCTAAACTTCATAGGCGCTGTCTGACCGGCACTGGATTAATTTTAGGTAAATTTGCCCGGCCGCGCGGCCTTGCAGCGGACGCCGGCAAAAGGGTTGGGCATTTAAGTTTCCTCTAACAGGGATCGCCGGCTGTTGTAAATTGAATTCGGCGGCCTGCCGCAGCCCCGGTCGGGTTTGACATCCCGCGGGCTTTTCGGTAACAAGAACAGGCAGCGGGCCGTTGCGCCCCGTTTGCAAACACGGATTGAAACCCCTTTGAGCACTGGGAGGAACGCACATGGCAGGCATCAACAAGGTCATTCTGGTCGGCCGGCTGGGCCGCGACCCCGAAGTTCGCTATACCACCGACGGACGCGCCATCGCCAACTTCAGCATCGCCACCTCCGATGAATGGAAGGACAAGAACACCGGCGAGAAAAAAGAGCGCACCGAGTGGCACCGCATCGTGGTGTTCGGCAAGATGGGCGAGATCTGCGGCCAGTATCTCAACAAGGGCCGCCAGGTCTACATCGAGGGCCGCCTCCAGACCCGCAGCTGGGAAAAGGACGGCGTGACCCGCTACACCACCGAGATCGTCGCCAGCGACGTGCAGTTCCTGGGCGACCGCAACCAGCAGGATTCCGGCCGTCCGATGGCCGCCGGAGGCGGCAGCGGAAGCGGAAGCGGCGGCGCCAGTGGGGGCGGCGGGGGCGACTATCCCGGGCCGCCCTACCCCGACACCACCGAGGACGACATCCCCTTCTGAAGCAGGCGGGCTGCCGAAAAAGCGATTGCCTGAAAAGCTTCGGGCCTTCAACCCCAAGCGCGGTTGAAGGCCCGAACTGTTCCGACGCATCGACGGCTGTGGCGCCTGCCATCAGGGGACCTCGGCGGAAAGATGATCCAGCAGGGCCCAGGGCAGGAACTGGGCATAGACCTCCCAGACATGCGGGCCGTAGCCCCCGGCCATGAGATAGGCCTGGGGGATTCGGCGGGATTTGAGGAAGTGGTAGACCAGCCGGTCGCGGGCGTCGAGCTGCGCCAGGGTCAGGTTAAGGCCGGCGGTCGAGGGCAGCCCGTCCTTTTCGTAGGGGTCGGCGCCGCAGACCACCACGGCGATCTCCGGCGCCGGCAGCGCCGCGTCCATCTGCGCCAGGCCCGCCGCCAGGCGCGCCACATATTGGTCTTCTTCCCCCGACTCGATGGGGATATCGATGTCGCTGGGGATAAACGAGGGGTTGGGGACACCCTGGGGGTCGCGGGGCGCACCGTCCAGGGGCCAGCCGCGGGCCATGTGGACGCTGAGGGTCAAGATGGTCGGGTCGTCGCGGGTCAGGGCGGCGGTGCCGTCGCCCTTGTGGGCGTCCACGTCGACCACCCAGGCGGTGCGGATCAGCCCGTCGGCCTGCAGTTTGCGGATGGCCACAACGATGTCGTTCAGCAGGCAGAACCCGTTGCCGAAATCCAGCTGGCCGTGGTGCATCCCGCCCCCGAAGTAAAAACAGAACCCTTCGGCCAGGGCCATCCGACAGCATTGCCAGGTGCCGCTCACGATGCCTACGGTCCGCTCCAGGATCCCGCTCAACGGCCGCCGGGCAAGCTCGGGATGGTAGCGATTGGGGCGCCCGCGGGCATCGACCAGCTCGTAGGTGCGCACAATCTCCTGCTCCAGACCGTCGCCGAAGAGCCTCTCCACATACCCTGGGCTGTGGGCCCGCAGCAGGTCCGCGCGGGTGACACCCTCGGCCCCCGAGGTTCGGTACCAGCGGGCGACCCGCGGGCCCAGCCACGGGTGGGCCTTGAGGACCGCCAGAGTTTTTTCGGCGCGGTCGTCCGCGATGGGGATCGTGATCCCGAAGTCCCTCAGGCTCAGCCGGCGATGGGGGTCATGGAGAATCATGCTTTCAGCTCGCAGAGGGCGTTCTGGACTGCCCTGGCGTGGTTTTTGACCTTGACCTTCTCCCAGCTTTTCGCGATCACGCCCTCCGGGGTGATCAGAAAGGTCGACCGCACCACCCCCATGTATTCCTTGCCGTACATTTTTTTGAGCTGCCAGACCC
>JAABRJ010000038.1 GCA_011390985.1 Desulfobacteraceae bacterium | reverse complement strand
TCCCCGTCTTCACCCAACTCTTTGGGAAACAGGTGATCCACGGCCGCGATGGTCTCCCGTGCGGTCGTAGCGATAATGCTCGACGCCTGGATGGACAACGCGATGTGATGAATGAATTGGATCAGAAAGGCGATCCCGACGAAGGCCAGGATCAAGCCGGCCATAACCGCCAGCGATGGGACGAACCCTCCTTCGTCACCCCCACGAATCGCCCGGAGCACCACCAGGCAGTAGGCGAAGATGCCGACGAACACGCCAAGCACCACCTGGTTGAGGCGGTCACGCATAAAAATGCGGATGACCCGTGACGTGTACTGACTGGACGTCAGGGAAAGGGCAACCAGGGTGATGGAGAACACCACCCCGGCCACCGTGATCATCGAGCCGGCGACGGCCCCGAGCAGGCCGCGGGCGCCGGCCGCACCGGCGCCGAAGAACAGGGGCCACCGCTCGACAACATTCAGATCGACGGTCGCGTCCACGGCGATCAGAACGGTGGCGAGCACCACGGCACCCAGCACGATCGCTGCAGGCATGAACCAGAAGCTCGACCTGATTTGTTGCCACCAATGGCGCAGTTTCATTATCATGCGTCGACACCCTTGGGGTTACGGTTTGGGTTCTTTCATCTGTTTCTCAGAAGGTGGGGCACCGCAAACAACCGGCAGGAGATTCTCCCCGCCCTGATTTTTTGGGCAGACGCTGATTCTTTTGAGGGAGTCGGTACGATGCAAGTCATTGGTCGATTGACCCTCTACCAAAATCACGCTCTCGTCTGTTTCAACCATCCCTGCCGTGGCCATAAAGCGCACAGCCCTATCGGTCAAGGGCGCAGCGGGCGGTGAATAGATGATAGACGGTATGCATCAGTACCCTGAAACCATGTTTTCAAACAACCTCTCGGCATCCTCCCTCCGGCACAACTCGGTTCCCGGCGTCATGACGGCTGCCGTGCCGGCTGCCACGCCGAACAGGACGGACTCCCTGAGCGGCTTGCCCCGGGCAAGGCTCAAGACGATGCCGGCCACCATGCTGTCCCCGGCCCCGACCTTGCTGACAATCGGCACGGTCGGCGGTAGGATGTGTTCGGTGAACTGCGCTGAAACCATCAAGGCGCCTGCCGCGCCAAGCGAGATGACCAGCACCTCGCAGCGGCCGCTCCTAACTATTTTCTGGGCTTCTGCCCTGATCTGTGATTTCTCTTTGATGTTCTTCCCAACCAACTTCCTGAATTCGCCGACATTGGGCTTGATCAGATACACGCCCTGCTTGAGGGCCTGCTCCAGGGGCTCACCCGCAACGTCGATGATCGTTTTTGCTCCCCTGTCCTTTCCGATGCGCGCCACCCGCGCATAAAAGTCGGCGGGCACGCCCGGCGGCAGGCTCCCGCTGGCCACCAGATAATCCGGTGAAGGGTCAATGGCCGACAGTTCCTGAAGAAATTGTTCCCATTCTTTTTCCTGAAGCTCAGGCCCCGGCATGCCAAAACGATACTGCTGGCCGGTGGATTCCTCCAGGATGACAAGACTCTCCCGGATCAGCCCCTCAATTGGAAACGGCCGATGGTCCAGGCCTTCCTGATCCAGGAGTTCCTTAAGCCTCTCCCCGGCCAGCCCCCCTGCAGGATAAAGGAGGATGGATTCCCCGCCCAGTTTTTTGATGGCTCGGGAGACATTCACCCCGCCTCCGCCGGGCTCGAAACGCGGGGGTTTGCAGTACAGCTTGCGCTCGGCCACGACATGCGCAACACTTGAACTCTTGTCGATCGCCGGGTTCAAGGCCATGGTGACGATGGTTTTCATAAAACTCCCTTCCTGAAGAAGCCCACGGCCGCGGCCCCTGTTCGCTTCCCGGATATCACATTTTCGGATTCCCCCCGGGTGGCGGACGCGATATTTTCCGCGGTGAATATCAGATTCCGGCTATTCTCGGCGATAAACAGATGGCGTGCTGGCCAAACACATCCGGCACCCGATCGAATTGCGCCAACCGGCATCTCACGCCTTTTCCACCAACAAACCCTTGGCGGCCATGAGCTCGGCAAAATCAACGAGGCGGGCGGAGTACCCCCATTCGTTGTCGTACCATGCGAGGATTTTAACGATTCTATCTTTCAGAACCACGGTACTCAGTGCATCGACGGTGGATGAGTGGGGATCGCCGATGATATCCTGGGAGACCAATGCCTCGTCCGTCACCCGCAGGATCCCTTGCAGGGGGGGCCGCTCCGATGCCTCCCGCAAGGCGGCGTTGACCTTTTCGGCAGTCACGTCTTTTCCCAGGGAAACCATCATGTCGGTGATCGAGCCGTCGGGAACGGGAACCCGCATGGCCATGCCGGTCATCTTACCCTTCAACTGCGGCAGGACCTTTTCGGCGGCTTTGGCCGCCCCGGTGGTGGTCGGGATGATCGACAGGGCGGCCGCCCGGCCGCGGCGGCGATGGCGCACCGGCATGTCCATCAACGACTGGCTCGATGTGTACGCATGAACCGTGGTGAACATGATGAACTCCACACCGAAGGATTCGTGAAGCACCTTGGCCACCGGGGCCAAACAGTTCGTTGTGCAGGAGGCCATGGAGACGATCTTATGGGATTCCGGGCGGTATATCTCCTCGTTGACGCCCAGAACGATCATTGCGTCGGCATCGTCGGAGGGGGCGGAAATGATCACGCCTTTTGCCCCCGCTTCCAGGTGGCCCGCAGCCTTTGAGCGGCTGCGGAGGGCGCCGCTGCATTCGATGATGATATCCGCCCCCGTCTCCTGCCACGGAATCGCTTTCGGGTCCGGGCTCGAAAAGAAAGGAATCGTTTGGTGGTCCACCTGGATGGCGCTTTCCTGCACGGCGACCTTCATGGAATACCAACCGTGGACCGAATCATACTTGAGAAGATAGGCGAGGTCTTCAAGGCTGGCCAGATCATTGATTCCGACCACCTGACATTTTTCCCGCTGCAGCAATTGTTTGAAAACCGACCGCCCGATTCGACCAAACCCATTGATTCCCACCCGGATGACTTCTTGTCTGCTCATACGTCCTCCTTTAGCGAAATGTTAAAAAAATGGCAGCCATTCAGGGAACAAGGTCAAGAAAAGTAAAAGGCCTTCCATTTGCCTGGACTGCCGGGTCGCTTATTCGAAATTTCGCATGCGCCTTAGATGGCCGCGGCTTTCCCGCCAACGGGGGAAAAAGATACTTTTGCCCCAGCGTTCTCTGCGTCTCGAGCGCAGCGGGTGGTGAACAATAGTGCAACACAGCTCAAACCCGCCGGGGCCTGCGGTTATGCCACTTGGCGTCATTTCTCCTCTGCACTCAGCGCTTCGAAGCCGGAAATGACGTCGAAGAGTTCCTCGTCGATGCCGCTCTGGCGCAAACGATGGAATGTCCCGTTGAGGTTATCCAGCAGTTCATCGATGTTTTTGTCGGCGCGTTGCATCGCCGCCAGGCGGCTCGCGTTCTCGCTCGCGAGGGATTCGGCGCACGCCCGGAAGAGCGAGACGAAGAGATATTCGCGGATGAGCGCCCCCAGGATCGCGCTGCCGCCCCCCATGACCTCGGGCAGGTTTTTCGTCGGCCAGGGAATCTCGGCCAGCTTGCGTCGCCAGTTTTCGTCCATCGGCAGCAGCCGCTGACCGACGGGCGTGTAAACCGACCCGGACGCCGGGCGGTTGTAAAAGAGGTGCAGTTCGGTGATTTCCCCCCGGCTGCGGCGCGCCTCGCTCTCCAGGAGAACCTCCCCGATCAGCGGGATGATGGCCTTGACGGAGTTCGGCACGCTGAAGCGTCCCATCAGGTGCAGCCCCGCGTCCGCGAGGCGCGCATGAACCCGCTCACCGACGGCCCAGACCTCTGAAGCGGCCGGCAGGCCCGCCAGCGTCTTGACCGCATAATCGGCCACCACATCATTGAACTGCCCCACCAGGCCCTGGTCCGATCCGAACACCACCGCGCCGATCGCACCTGCAGCTGCTGGCCTCTTCTGTTCTGCGACCGAGGGCAGCCGACCGCTTTGCCGGAAGCATACGCCCAAGCCCAGTTCCACCGTGCGGTAGTAGTCCGCCAAGGCGGCCACCGATTTCTCGTATTGCCCGACGCTCGAGGCGGCCACGGCCTTCATGGTGCGCACGACGGATTGCAGATCTCCGGCGCTGTTGATCTTGCGGCGCAGGCTGGCGGTGGTGTCGCTCATCACGCCTCCGGGTGTTTCGGTTCCGGCTCAGAGATGGGGCTCGCTACGGGCACGAACGCTTCGAGGGCCTGGCGGGCGATTTTGAGGATCGTTTCGCGGTCCTCAGCGCTCAACTGGTCGGCAGTCTCCAATCGCTCGCGGATCTTTGCCGGGATCTGCGCCGCCGCCTTGCGCACGGCCTGCTCGGCGGCCGTCATGCGGTCCAGCGGAACGTCGTCGAAGAGGTCCGCGGTCAGCGCCAGCAGCACGGTGATTTGGGCGGGCAGGGAGACCGGGGCGGATTCCGACTGCTTGAGGCAGGCGCGGATTCGCCGCCCATGGTCGATGATTTTGCGGGTGTCTTCATCCAGGCGGGCGCCGAACCGGGAAAAGGTTTCGAGTTCCTCGAACTGCGCGTAGGCCAGCTTGAGGTCGCCGGCCACCGCCCGGTACGCCGCGCGCTGCGCCTTGCCGCCGACACGCGAAACGGATTTGCCGACATCCACCGCCGGCAGCACGCCCAGTTCGAACAGCGACGGCGAGAGGTAGATCTGCCCATCGGTGATGGAGATCAGGTTGGTCGGGATATAGGCGGAAATATTTTGCGCTTCGGTTTCGATGATGGGCAGCGCGGTGAGCGAACCGCCGCCGAGTTCCGGGCGCAGGTGCGTCGCACGCTCCAGCAGACGCGAGTGGATGTAGAAGATATCACCGGGAAACGCTTCGCGACCGGGCGGACGGCGCAGCAACAGAGACAGTTCGCGGTAGGAGCGCGCGTGGTGGGTCAGATCGTCGTAAACGATCAAGACATCCCGGCCGGCCTCCATGAAAGCCTCCGCGATGCTGGTGGCGGCGTATGGGGCGATGTAGGCGAGCCCCGGCGGGTCGTTGCCCTCGGTCACGACGATGACGGTGTAATCCATCGCACCCTTTTCCCGCAGGGTGGCCACGGTCTTGGCGACGCCGGCCGCGCGCTGACCGATGGCGCAATAGACACACAGGACGTCCTTGCCGCGCTGATTCAGGATGGTGTCGATGGCAATGGCGGTCTTGCCCGTCTGGCGGTCGCCGAGAATCAGTTCGCGCTGGCCGCGCCCGACGGGAATGAGGGCATCGATGACTTTGAGGCCGGTTTGGAGCGGCGCCGTGACGGGTGCGCGATCCATGATGGCCGCGGCGGGGCGCTCGACGGGCAGACGCCGGCTTGCGACCACCGGCCCGCTGCCATCCAGCGGTCGGCCAACCGGGTCGATGACGCGCCCCAGCAATCCGTCTCCCACGGCCACGTCCATGACCCGGCCCGTCCGCTGGACTTCATCGCCGGTGTGCAGATGCCAGTATTCGCCCAGCAGCACGACCCCGATTTCATCCGCATCCACGTTGAAGGCAATGCCGGGCACCTCGCCGGGAAAGGTCACCAATTCATCAAAGCCCACGCCGGGAAGCCCCGCCACCTTGGCGATGCCGGTGGCGACGCTGGTGATGGTGCCCACCTCCCGTGGGGCGAGGCGCGGCGTGAACGCTTCCCGCGCCCGGCTTATTTCGGCAAACAGGCCGTCGAGCACCTCCTGAAGACACTCAGGTTCCATCTGCACCGGCTCCTTGAGTCGCGGGTCCAGGCACCTCGGATTCTGTCGCTGCTTTGGCCTCGGGCGTGTCCTTGGGTGTCAGAAGCTCAGCGACGCCCTTTTCCAGTGACGCAAGGTAATCCGCAATACTCCATGCCACCTTTTGGCCATTGGTTGTGAGCTCGATGCCGCTGATCACCTCCGGCGCGGTCTTGAACCGGACGGGGATTTCAGCCGCGAAGGTTTCGTTGAGGGCAGTTTGGATCGCCGTGCGTTGCGCCGCGGGCAGATCAAAGGCGCTGCGCACAAGCACGGGCGCGGCAGCGGTCTCAAAAGCCTCGGCAAGGTTCGCTTTTGCCTGGCTGTCCAACTCTCGCAAGCGGCGGGTGAACACCTCGCCCAGGCGCTCCTCCAGACTTGTCGCGGCCAGATCCATCAGCGCCTTGCGGGCAATGGCGAACACTTCCCGGCGGGCCCGGCGCATGATGGCTTGATTCAGGTTATGGGCGTCGTTTATCAGCGTTTCCTGGCGCTTGGCGCGCAAGGCGTCGGCCGCCTGCCGCGCTTCGTCGAGGAGCCGCCGGCGTTCGACCTGCGCCTCGTCCGTCGCTTTGCTCAAAAGGGCGCTGCGCTGCCGGTCGAAGGCCTCGTTTTTTTGCTTGAACGTGTCGCGCTCCTTTCGGGCTTCGGCTTTTTGCGTCCGGGCCTCCGCCAGTTCCGCCGCGATCCGCTTCTCCCGCTCGTCGATGGCATGAAGGATGGGCTTGTACAGAAAGCGCTTCATCAACCACACCAGAATGAGGAAGTTGAGCACCTGCGCAACGATGGTGAACCAATCGATCAGCATCGGGTTAGTTTCCTGTGGCTTGGGCGATGACGTGGTTCCAGAACGGGTTGGCGAAGATGAGAATCATCGTGACCACGAAGCAGTAGATGGCCGTGGACTCGATCATTGCCAACCCCACGAACAAGGTCCGGGTGATGGTGGCGGAGGCGTCGGGCTGCTGAGCCAGTGAACTGAGCGCGGTCGAGACCGCCTTGCCCTCCCCCAGCGCCGGGCCCATCGTGCCAAACGCCATGGTGATGCCGGCAGTGGCAATGGATATCACCGCGATAATCGTCATGCTATCCATGGTGTCTCCTTTTTTGGTAGGTTTTCACGTTTCAGTGTTCTGCATCGGGTTCAGGCCTGTTCTTGCGGACGCGCGTGGCGGCCGCGATGTAAACCGTGGCCAGGATAAAAAAGATGTAAGCCTGCACCATGCCGGTGAGCAGACCGATAGCCGTCATGATGATCGGGAAAATGAAGGGCGTAATCGTGAGCAGGATGCCGACAATCATCGCCCCGCTCATCATGTTGCCGAACAACCGAACGGCCAGGGCCAGTGTGCGTGAAACCTCGCTGATGATATTAAACGGCAGCATGATGAACGTCGGCTTCATATAGGACTTGAGGTAGCCGCCCAGGCCTTGCTCCGCGATCCCGAAGATCGGCACGGCC
>JAABRJ010000037.1 GCA_011390985.1 Desulfobacteraceae bacterium | reverse complement strand
ACCTGGACGGGGGTCAGGGTCGCCCGCTCCTTGAGATCGGCGCCGGCGCAGAAGGCCCGGTCGCCGGCGCCGGTGATGATGACCACCCGCACGGCCGGGTTGAAGCGCAGCTTTTCGATGGCGTCGCGCAGGGCGCGCAGCATTTCGAAGTTAAACGAATTCATGACTTTTGGCCGGTTCAGGGTGAGCAGGGCGACGCCCTCGGACTCCTCGGCCAGCAACAGCATTTCGCTCATTCTCTCCTCCGGTGCAAATTCGGGAATACACGGCATGGCGGTCGGTCAAAACCTTGCGCCATGCCGCGTATCAGGCCGATCACACCTGTTGTCAGGCGGTTTCCACCACCGCATCCTCGCGACCCAGTTTCTGGGTGGCCAGCTCGCGCAGCTTGTACTTCTGGATCTTGCCGCTGGCGGTGGTGGGATATTCATCGACAAACATGAAGAAGGCCGGGATCTTGTGGAACGCGATGCGCTCCTTGCAGAAGGTCCGCAGCTCTTCATCGGTGGCCGTCTCGTTCGGTTTCAGCTGGATATAGGCCACCACTTCCTCGCCATATTTGAGGCTCGGCACCCCGACGACCTGCACATCCTTGACCTTGGGGTGGGTGTAGAGGAACTCTTCGATTTCGCGCGGGTAGACGTTCTCGCCGCCGCGGATGATCATGTCCTTGATCCGGCCGGTGATCTTGCAGTAGCCGTTCTCGTCCATCACCGCCAGGTCGCCGGTGTGCAGCCACTTGTCGCTGTCGATGGCGTCGCGGGTGGCCTCGGGATTTTTGTAGTAGCCCTTCATGACATGGTAGCCGCGGGTGCAGAGTTCGCCCTGAACGCCGCGCGGGACCTCGTCGCCGGTGACCGGGTCGACGATCTTGACCTCGACGTTGGGAAGCGCCCGGCCGACCGTGCTGACCCTCAGCTCGAGGGAATCCTCGGGGCGGGTCTGGGTGATGACCGGCGAGGATTCGGTCTGGCCGTAGGCGATGGTCATTTCCTTGGCGCCCATGACGCTGACGACCTTTTTCATGACCTCGATCGGGCAGGGCGAGCCCGCCATGATGCCCGTTCGCAATTTTGAGGTATCGTAGGACTTTTTCGTCATTTCTTCAAGTTCGGCGATGAACATCGTGGGCACCCCGTGGAGCGCCGTGCACTTGGAGGCCTGCACGGTTTCGAGCACCGCGTCGGCCTTGAAGGCCACCACCGGCGACATGGCGGCGGCCGAGACGACGCACGAGAGGGTTCCCAGCACGCAGCCGAAGCAGTGGAAGAAGGGCACCGGAATGCAGAGGTTGTCCTTGCTCGAAAGGTTCATGCAGGCCGCGATGCTCTTGGCGTTGCCGATGATGTTGGTGTGGGTCAGCATCACCCCCTTGGGGAAACCGGTGGTGCCCGAGGTGTACTGCATGTTGATGACCTCGTAGGGGTCAAGCGAGTCCTGGCGGGCCTTGAGCTCGGCGTCGGTGACTTTCTTGCCGAGGGCCATGACATCGTCCCAGTTGAACATCCCGGGCAACTTTTCCTTGCCCAGGTAAACGACGTTTTTGAGCTCCGGCAGTTTGGCGCATTTGAGCTTGCCGGGCTCGCTGTCCCTGAGTTCCGGGCAGACGTCGTAGACTACCTTGACGTATTCGTCCGGCGTGCGCACGCCGCCGATCAGAATCAGGGTCTGGGAATCGGACTGCTTCATCAGGTATTCCAGCTCGAAGGAGCGGTAGGCCGTGTTGACGGTCACCATGATGGCGCCGATCTTGGGGGTGCCGAACTGGGTGTAGAGCCATTCGGGGACGTTGTTGGCCCAGATCGCGATTTTGTCGCCCTTGTTTACCCCGAGGGCCATAAACCCCTTGGCCACCTGGTTGCACACATCGCGGAATTCGCGGTAGGTGTAGTCGATGCCCAGCTTGTGGTACATCAGCGCCTTGCTGTCGCCGAACTGCTCGGCGACCAGATCCACCAGCTGCCCGATGGTCGTTTTTCCCACTTCAAACTTTGGTAGCTGCATCCTATTTCTCCGTTAGTTATTGGGCTTAAAGTTTTGTCCTGGCGAGCGGACCGCGGGCAAAACCTCTGCCGCTGGGCGGTCCGTCGCCGTCTGCGCCGCGACGTTGGGCTGCCGCGCCGGTCAGCAGCCGATATACCGGGAGATCACCAGGCGCTGGATCTCGGAGGTTCCCTCGCCGATGTCGAGGAGCTTATGATCCCGGTAAAAGCGTTCCACGCCGTAGTCTTTCATCAGGCCGTAGCCGCCGTGAATCTGAACGGCGTGGTCGGCCACGCGTCCCATCAGCTCCGAGCAGTAGAGCTTGCCCATGGCGGCCTCCTTGGCAAACGGTTTTTTCTTGTCCCGCAGCCAGCAGGCTTTGTAGAGCAGGTTGCGGGCGCACTCGATCTCCATGGCGCAATCAGCCAGTTTGAAGGCGATCGCCTGGAACTTGGCGATCGGCTGACCGAACTGCCGGCGCTCCCGGGCGTACTTGAGCGCCATCTCAAAGGCTCCTTGGGCGCCGCCCAGGCCCATGGCGCCGATCGAGAGCCGGCCGCCGTCCAAGGTTTGCAGCATCTGGTGAAACCCGTCGCCGGGTTTGCCGAGGATATTGGCCTCCGGCACCCGCACGTCGTCGAAGTAAAGCTCGGCGGTGTTGGAGGCGCGCCACATCATCTTGCCGTGCATGGCGTTGGCCTTGAAGCCGCGCATGCCCTTTTCGACGATGAAGCAGGTGTATTCGGGCTTGCCGTTGGCGCGCGTGCCGGTGATGGCCTGCACGGTGACGCCCAGGGTCATGTCGCAGGCCGCATTGGTGATGAAGATCTTCGATCCGTTGATCACCCACTCGTTGCCGTCCTTGACCGCGGTGGTTTTGCTGCCGCCCGCGTCCGAGCCGGCGGTGGGTTCGGTCAAGCCGAAGCCCCACACGGCCTCGCCGCGGCACAGCGGCGGGAGGTACTTGCGCTTCTGCTCCTCGGTGCCGAAATAGTTCAGCGGGCCGATGCCCAGCGAGTTTCCGGCCGCCACCGTGGCCGCCTGGGAGCCGTCCACGCGGGCCAGCTCCTCGACGGCGATGATGTAGGAGATGTAGTCCATCTCCTGGCCGTCGTACTTTTCGGAAACAAACATGCCGAACAGGCCGATCTCCCCCATCTTGCGGGTCAGCTCGTTGGAGAAGGTCTCGGTCTCGTCCAGTTCGGCCGCCAGGGGGGCGATTTCGCTCTGGGCGAAATTGCGGACCTCCTTGCGGATCATTTCCTGTTCCTTGGTCAGTTCAAAGTCCAATCCTGCCTCCTTTCCACACACGCCTTGCCGCGCTGCCGCGGGCAAAGTGCCGCGGCCTGTCAGCGGGCCTGCTCTGCTGCGGGAAGGCGATACGGGTTGAATTGCCGCGGCACCGCGGGGGTGGCGGTTGTTTTGCGGGCCGGCGGCAAACAGGCCGCCGGCCCGCAAAACGGTTTTTCAGCCTTTAGAGATCGGGTCTGATATCCAGTGAGTATTTCTTGATGACCTCCTCGCTGTTCGGCTTCGTCATCAGGCTGATGATGATGAAGAAGATGAAGCCGACGAAGACCCAGTAGACCTGGTGCGGCGTGCTGATTTTGTTGGCGGGGTCACTGAGGAAGAACCAGTGAGCGCTTTTGAGGACTCGGTTGGCATACATCCAGCTGCCGGTAGAGAGGATCGTCATGACGATGATGTTGATAAAGGCGGCGGCCGTGGTCGCCCGGGCCCACCAGATCCCCAGGATCAGCGGGGGGCCGACCGAGCACAGGATCACGACGAACGCGGCCCCCGAGATGTCCAGGACCAATGCCGGCGGGTTGAAGGACAGGAGCATGCAGAGCACCAGGACCACGGTGGTCATGACGCGCGTCACCATAACCGGTTTTTCCTCGGGCAGGGTGCTGCCGAAGACTTTGCCCATCAAATCGCGGCCCAACAGGATGTTGAGGACCATGGTCCATCCGGCTGCGGTGGCCATGGCGATCGCCAACCCGCCGGCGGCCACGACGGACAGCAGGAAGGGGCTGTTGAGGGCTTCCATCGCCGCGATCATGGAGTAGTCCGTGACCGACGCGCCGGCAACCCCGTAGGCGGTTTGCATGTGCTTGAAAACATCCATGGCATTGGCGATGCCCTCGGTCTGCATCAGCGGGTGCAGCTGCTCGACCAGCACCCGGGCGCCGGTGCCGATGATGATCAGTCCGCAGTACATCAGGCCGCCAATGATCACCGCCCAGAAGACGCTGCGGCGGGCGGACTTGATGTCCTGGGTGGTGAAAAAGCGCACCACCGTGTAAGGCATGGCCGAAAAACCGAAGTGCCACACGAAAAAGAAGCCCACCACCCCGGTCCAGCTGGCCATTATGGCGTGGGAGGGGGCAGCGGACACATACGGTAGGTTAAAGAAGTTGGGGCTGATCGACAGGGTCGCATCGGTCAGGCCGTTGAGGCCGCCGTAGTGGGCGATCACGTAGCCTGCGGCCAGAACCGAGGCCACGGTCATGGCAATGCCCTGGAAGGCGGTCGAGAAGGTCGTGGCCACCATGCCGCCGTAGTAAATGTAGAGAAAAATGACGACCGAGGCCAGAATCACCGAAAAGGTGAAGTTGAGCTTTAAAATCGCCAGGAGGAAGAGCGCCGTGCCGACGATGGAGAGGATCACGTAGGCGAGCCCGCCGATCAGGGTGGGGATGCCCGCCACCAGGCGCATCCACTTGGTGTCGTAGCGGTCGGCGTAGTAGTCGGTGAACGAGGTCGGGGCGTATTTGCGCAAGGGCGCGGCGGTCAGCAGGGTCGCGATGGGCATGCCGCCGATGATGCCGACCAGGGCCCACCAGAAGGGGTAGCCCAGGATGAAGATGAATGCCGGCAGCCCCAGGAAGCTGGCCGGGCTGAAGTAGGTTGCGGCCAGGGCGCTGCCGTTGACGAAGGCCCCGACCTTGCGGCCGGCGACGTAGTAGTCCGAGGCGTTCAGCGAGGCCTTACGCGAGGACCAGCCGATCCAGAAAATAACTGCGAAATACAAGACAGAACCCAGTATGACGATTGGATTGACTCCCATTGGATTTCCTCCTTAGACTTTTGCTTTGGTTTGGGCTTTCAGCTCTTCCCTTTTTTCTTCCGACCGATAGAAGATAAACGACACCAGGACGTTGATCAGAAAGAGCCCGATGATCCAGTTATAGATGTAGCAGGCGGGAACGCCCAGAAAGCGCTTCAGCGGTAATCCGGGAATCGTCATTTCGAGAAACATGAACAAAAAACACCAGCCATACATAATGGCCATGCCGATCCAGAAAATCTTGGGCATACCTTTGAACATGATAACCTCCCCCTATTGTGGTGAGTGTCGGTTGGCGGCGAGCGACCAGGTGCTTTGGCCGCGGACTGCCGGTTTGGGTTTTAGCCGCGCCGTCTTGGCACCCCGCAAGACCGTCGCGTTTGGAAACTCCCTGTCGACCGGATGCGCTCCGGTCTGATTCTCAACCTTTGCCCCATTCTGCATTGCGCAGTTCCACGCGGCGGATTTTACCGCTCACGGTTTTCGGCAGGGCCTCTACAAATTCGATTTTGCGCGGGTACTTATAGGGTGCGCTAACCTTCTTGACATGATCCTGCAGTTCCTTGGCCAGCTCATCGCCGGGCGCCCAGCCCGGCGCCAGGACGACAAACGCTTTGACCACCTCCCCGCGGGTCGCATCCGGGCTGGAAACCACCGCCGACTCGGCCACCGCCGGGTGTTCGATCAGAGCGCTTTCAACCTCGAAGGGCCCGATGCGGTAGCCGGAGGTCAGGATCACGTCGTCGCTGCGGCCGACGAACCAGAAGTAGCCGTCTTCGTCCACGTGGGCCCGGTCGCCGGTAAGATACCAGTCGCCTTTGAAGACCGCAGCCGTGCGGTCCGGCTCTTTCCAGTATTCCTTGAAAAGCCCCACCGGGCGCACCGGTTTGACCCGGACCGCGATCTCGCCTTCGGTATTGGGGGGCAGCGCCTCGCCGTGGTTGCCGATAACCCTCAGGTCGATGCCCGGCGCCGGTTTCCCCATGGAACCGAAACGCGGCGCGATGCACGGAAAACTCCCGGCCAGCAGCACCGTTTCGGTCTGGCCGTAGCCGTCGCGGATGGTGGTGCCGGTGGCGCGTTTCCAGACCTCGATGATCTCGGCACCCAGCGGTTCGCCTGCGCCCACGCAGTGCCGCAGCGCGGGGAACTTGTACGCCCTGAGGTCCTGGAGGATCAGCATGCGGTAGATGGTCGGGGCGCCGCACATCGTGGTGATCGGGTAGCGCTCCAGGAGTTCAAGGGTCTTGACCGGGTCGAAGCGCTCGGTGTGGTGGATGAACTGCGCCGCGCCGCAGTTCCAGGGACCAAAATAGCTGCTCCAGGCCGCCTTGGCCCAGCCCGTGTCGCTGACATTCCAGTGCAGGTCCTCGGGCCGCAGGTCCAGCCAGAAGCGCCCGGTGCTCTGGTGGCCGATGGGGTAGGAGGCGTGGGTGTGGAGGGCCATTTTGGGGAACCCGACGGTGCCGGAGGTGAAGTAAACCAGGCAGTTGTCGGTGCTGCGGGTCTTGACGGTTTCAAACTGCTCGGAAGCCGCGGCCAGGGCCTCGTCGTAAAAGATCCAGCCCTCACGGGGCCTGGAGATGACGATTTTGGTTTTGACCGTGGGGCACTTGTCTTGGACTTGTTCGAACTTGGCGGCGATGTCGTGGGTGGTGATCAGGCAGGCCGCTTGGGACTTGTTGGCCCGAAACTCGAGTTCCTTGGTGGTGAGCTGGGTGGTGCCCGGTGCGAGCAGGGCGCCCATGCGGATGCTGGCGGTTACCGTTTCCCACCACTCGGTGTTGCGGGGCAGAACCACCATGATGACGTCGTCGCGCTTGACGCCCTGGGCGGTCAGCTCGTTGGCCAGTTTTTTGGAGGCTTTGACGAGGTCTAAAAAGGTTTTCCGCACTTCGTTGCCGGTGTCGTCAACCCATAACATGGCGAGCTTTTGAGGGTCTTGGGCCCATTTGTCGACAACGTCGCCGGCAAAGTTGAAAAACTCGGGCACCTCCAACCTGAACTCGGCATAGGTTTTGTCGTAATCGGTCATGTTATGGGATTGGGACATTCTCTCCTGCCTATCGGTAAACCCGTTCGCCCCCCGCTGCCAGGGTGGAACGACAGCCTGTTTTTGACCCTTTTGAGGGGCGTAACGATCGGTGGAGCCGTAACTTCCTGCGGCAAAGCCTGACTCTCTTTCGCGGTGGGGGCACCT
>JAABRJ010000036.1 GCA_011390985.1 Desulfobacteraceae bacterium | reverse complement strand
ACCCCTGGCGGGCATCACCAACCTGCCGTTTCGGCTGCTGGCCCGCGCGGCCGGGTGCGCCCTGGTGTGCTCCGAGATGGTCAGCGCCAACGGGTTGGTCCACGGATCCGCCAAAACCGCCCAACTGCTGGCGAGCGTGGCGGCGGAAAAGCCGGTATCAATGCAGCTCTTCGGCTCGGATCCGGACATTACGGCCGAGGCTGCAGCCCGGGTGCAGGCCGCCGGCGCCGACGTGCTGGACATCAATTTCGGCTGCGCGGTCAAAAAAATCGTCAAAAGCGGCGCCGGGGTCGCCCTGATGGGCGAACCGGCAAAAGCCGCGGCCCTGCTGGGGGCGGTGCGCAAGGCGGTCCGCATCCCGCTGACCATCAAGATCCGGACGGGCTGGGACGCCTCCGGTGAGCAGGCCCTGCGGCTCGCCGGGATCGCGGAGAGTTGCGGGGTTGATGCCATCGCCGTTCACCCGCGCACCGCCGGCCAGGCGTTTCGCGGCTGCCCGGACTGGTCCGTGATCGCCGCCGTCAAGGCGGCGGTGGCCATCCCGGTGATCGGCAACGGCGACGTCACCAGCGCCGCGGATGCCCTCGCCATGCGCCAAAAGACCGGCTGTGACGCGGTCATGATCGGCCGCGCGGCCATCGGCGCCCCCTGGCTCTTCAGCCAGGTGCGGGCCGCGCTCCAGGGCAAGTCGCCGCCGCCCGTCGACCTGACGGTCCGCTTCGAAGCGCTGCGCGCGTATCTGCGCGCTTCGGTCCGGTTTTTCGGCGAGCGGCATGCCTGCTGCATGATGCGCAGCCGCCTGGGGTGGTTCAGCCGGGGCCTGCCCCACAGCGGCGCCTTCCGCGAATCCATCAAACGGATTGACTGCGAAGCTCAGGCCCTCGAACACCTGGCCGTCTACGAGGCCGTCCTGCGCCGCCGCGAGGATGAAGGCCAGCTGTTCCCACCGGGCAGCAAAGCCTCCTGAGCGCCCCGGCCTGCTATCCCTTGATTAATGCCGACCAAAAGCGGTATGGGAGGAAACGCCCGCGCGTGCGCCCGCCGCAGGCGCAAACACGCAAGCCACAGCCCTGCAAGGAGACCCGAGATGCCTGAAAATGAACTCTATGACCTGATTATTGTCGGGGGCGGCCCCGGCGGCCTTTCCGCCGGCATTTACGCCATGCGCGCGGCCCTCAAAACCGTCCTGATCGAAAGCGCCGCGCCCGGCGGCCAGGTGATCCTGTCGGACGAGGTGGAGAACTACCCCGGTTTCGAGCATATCAGCGGGGCGGAATTGTCCCAGAAATTTCTCCAGCACGCCAAGGCCTACGGCCTGGAGGTCCTCTCCCAGGAGGTGACCGCGATCGCCCCGGGGCTCGACCTGCACACCGTCACCCTGGCGGACGGCCGCCGTCTGGCCGCCCATGCCGTTATCATCGCCACCGGCGGCAGCCCCCGCAAGCTCAAGGTCCCCGGAGAGGACACCTACTACGGCAAGGGGGTGTCCTACTGCGCGGTCTGCGACGGCTTTTTCTTTCGCAACAAAACGGTGGTGGTGGTGGGCGGCGGCGACAGCGCCGCGGAGGAATCCCTCTACCTGGCCAAGCTGGCCAAGCAGGTCTACATCGCCCATCGTCGCGACGCCCTGCGGGCCGGCATGCTGCTGCAGCAGCGCATCCAGGCCGAGTGCAAAATCGAGGTCCTCTGGAACACGGTTTTAACCGAGATCAGGGCCAACGCGGAAGGCGTCCGGGCGGTCGGGTTGAAGGACACCCAGACCGGTGCCGAGCGGGAATTGGCGACCGACGGGGTTTTCATCTTCGTCGGCTTCGACCCCAACAACCGTCTGGTGCCCCAGGGCACCCGGATGAATATCGACGGCTACGTCGAGACCGACGACAAGTGTGCCACCAACACCCCCGGGATCTACGTGATTGGAGATCTGCGGGCCAAATACGCCCGCCAGATCGTGGTCGCGGCCGCCGACGGCTGCACCGCGGCCCTGGCGGCCGCCCATTACGTCGAAACCCGCAAGGCCGCCGATCAAGTCTGCGAATTGCCCCAGGATTTTTTGAGTTGAAAAAGGGTCCTGCAACGACCGGCCGGGCTCATGCCCGGAGCGCCGCGCTGCCGTCACCGTCGCCGAAACTAGCCTGGAAACGCTGCCAGAAGCGCTCCAGGGTGAAGGCGTGCTCCTGGGTGCCGAGGCATTCCACCGCAAAACTGGCGCACACCGCCCCCATGCGGGCCGCCGCCGCCAGGGGCTTCCCGGTCACCAGCCCCTTGAGCAGACCAGCCCGAAAGGCGTCCCCGGCGCCGGTGGGATCGGCCACCCTGACGACGGGCACGGCCGGAATTCGGGTCTCACCCGCCGCCGTCACCAGCAGCGCACCGTTTTCACCGAGGGTCGTGATCAGGCCCGCCGCCCGCCGCAGAATGGCGCTGCGATCGAAGCCGGTGGGTTTCATGATCATTTCCAGTTCGTAGTCGTTTGAGATCAGCAGCGCCGCCCCGGTCATCATCTCCACCAGCTGCGCGCCGGTGAGGGCCGTGATGGTCTGCCCGGGGTCGAAAATATAGGGCACCCCCCGCTGCTTGAAGGCGCGGCTGTAGGTCAGCATATCCTCGATGTTGCCCGGGGAGATGATGGCGATGGCCTCATCGCCGCAGATACCCTCAAAGGTGTAGCGGGAGGGGTGGCGCATGGCACCGGGGTTGAATCCGGTGATCTGGTTGTCGGCCTTGTCGGTGGTGATGTAGGCCCCGGCGGTGAACTCCTCGGGGATCACGCAGATCCCGCCCAGGGGCAGCCCCAGATGCGTCAGCCACTGCGCGTAGCGCTCGAAATCCTTGCCGGCCGCGGCCAGAATCTCCGGTTTTTCGCCCAAGAGACTCAGGTTGTAGGCGATGTTGCCGGCGGTACCGCCGAATCTTTCGGCCAGGCCGTTGACCGTGAAGCAAACGTTGAGAATGTGGATCTTGTCGGGAAGGATGTGGTCGGAAAAGCGACCGGGGAAATCCATGATGCGGTCGTAGGCCAGCGACCCGGAAACAAAGATGCGCATGGTGGACGGCTCCTCGCGAGGCCGGTTGCCGCTGTGACGGCGGTCGAAGGGTTAACCGCCGGAGATGCCGACGGCTTGGGGCCCTTATAGCCAGCGCCGCCCGGCATGTCAATTCCGCCGCCCCCCAGCGCAAGCCCAGGGCGGCGGTCGGGAGACCGCATGCCCTGGGCCGACCACAGGGTCAGCCGCCGATCCGCTTGAGGATGGCGCCGCGGGTGCTGATCACCACGGTTTCCATGGGGATTTGGGTGCCGGCCGCGGCCTGGGCCTTTTTGACGATATCGGGCAGCCCCGCACAGCAGGGGACCTCCATGACCACCGTGGTGATGGATTTGATCCCGGCCTGCCGGAAAATGGCGCTGAACTTCTCGACGTAGGCGTCGCGGTCGTCGAACTTGGGGCACCCCAGGGTCACGGCCCGGCCCTGCAGGAAATCGCGGTGAACGGTGGGAAAGGCCACCGGCACGCAGTCGGCCATGACCAGCAGGTCGGCGCCTTTCAAAAACGGCGCCGTGGGCGGCACCAGCTGGATCTGAACCGGCCAGTGGCCCAGGCCGGAGGCGTCGGCCGGAGGCGTTTCAAATCCCACCGGCCGGTTGGCCTCGGCACAGGAGGAGGGCCCGGCCAGGATCTGCACCCCGGCCGAGGGACACCCCTTGGGGGCCGGCGCCTCTTGTTCAAGCCGGGCCACCACCGCCTCCTCGTCGAACTCCTCGGCCTCACGATCGATGATCTTCAAGGCATCCTGGGGGCAGTCGCCGATGCAGGCCCCCAGGCCGTCGCAGAGGTTGTCGGAAACCACCTTGGCCTTGCCGTCCACGATTTGGATGGCACCTTCCGCGCAGGCCAGGACGCACTGTCCGCAGCCGTCACAGCGTTCTTCGTCAATTTCGATAATCTTGCGGTAAACCTTCATTTCCTATCCTCTCATGGCTTCAGCAGCACCGCCGTCGCGGCCTCGCGGCCGCCGTCGGTCAAAAGGGCCCCGCTGAGCTGCTGCTGAAGTTCGTCCGCCGGCAGGGGCGCGGTTTTCTGTTGATCTTCCAGGCGCACGATCGCCTCCGCGTCGTGCAGTACCCTGACCTCCACCGGCGCCTGGGGGCCGGCGGAGGCGAGAGCGGCCAGCACCTCGGCAACGGCGGTGATCAGATTTTCACCGGCGCCGAGTTTGGAAAGAAATTGGCCGGCGGTGGCGGCCGCCGCCCGGTGCCAGTCCTCAGCGGCGCCCGCCGCGGCCTGGGCCACGATGGGCAGCAGGTAGGCCGCGATCAGAGCGGTCGCCGGGTTGCCCTGCTCGCGCTTCTGGATGCGCTCCACGTAGCGCGCCAGCCGTGAGGCATGGCCGATGCGCTTGAAGTCGGTTTTGAGGTGGCGCTTGACCTCGATCGCCACCCGGTCCTTGAAGAGGTTGTCCTTCTGGGCCACCAGCTCCGGCGGCAGGGTCCCCAGGCACTGTTCGGCGAACGGGCAGTAGGCGGCGCAGCCGAAGTCCATCTGCGGGTTGACGAAACGGTGGCCGCAGTGCCCGCACTTGCGCGCGGTGTCGTCCTTGAAGAACTCCACCGGGTTGCCGCACTTGGGGCACTTGGCTTCGTAGATCGCTTTCGAGTTCCAATACTGGGTGTCCTGTCCCGGGCAGCGCATGGCCTTTTCCTCCGGTTGTCTGGGGTTGACGGGAGCCGGGAATCCCGGACTCCCGCCTTGCAGGTTGGGAATCTATCCGAGGATCGCCTTGAGGTCCTGATCGGGCGTCGTGATGGGCATGATGTTGAACTTCTCCACCAGGACGTTGAGGATGTTGGGCGTGATGAAGGCCGGCAGCGTGGGCCCCAGCCGGATGTCCTTGATCCCGAGGTACAGCAGGGTCAGCAGGATGGCGCAGGCCTTCTGCTCGTACCAGGAGAGGATCATGGACAGCGGCAGGTCGTTGACCCCGCAGCCGAAGGCCTCCGCCAGGGCCGAGGCGATCTTGATGGCCGAATAGGCGTCGTTGCACTGCCCGACGTCCAGCAGGCGGGGAATGCCGCCGATGGCGCCCAGGTCCTTGTCGAAGAAGCGGAACTTGCCGCAGGCCAGGGTCAGGACCACGCAGTCGGCGGGCACCTTCTCGACAAACTCGGTGTAGTAGCTGCGGCCGGGCTTGGCGCCGTCGCAGCCACCGACCAGGAAGAAGTGCCGGATCTGCTTGTTCTTGACCGCCTCGATCACCGCCGGTGCCACGCCCAGGACCGCGTTGTGGCCGAAGCCGACCATGACGCTCTTGCCGGGAACGTCCGCGGCGAAGCCGGGCAGCGCCAGGGCCTTTTCAATCACCGGGGTGAAGTCATTGTTGGCGACGTGGGTCACGCCGGGCCAGCCCACCAGGCCGGTGGTGAAGATATTGTCCTTGTAGGCATCCTGGGGTTTCTGGATGCAGTTGGTGGTCATCAGGATCGCCCCGGGAAAGGCGGCGAACTCGCGCGCCTGGTTCTGCCAGGCGGTGCCGTAGTGACCGTAGAAATGGGGGTATTTCTTGAGTTCCGGGTACCCGTGGCAGGGCAGCATTTCCCCGTGGGTGTAGACCGTGATGCCCTTGCCGGCGGTTTGTTTGAGGATCGTATCGAGGTCCTTGAGGTCGTGGCCGGACACCAGGATCGCCTTGCCCTGCTTCTGGCCCAGAGGCACCTGGGTGGGCACGGGATGGCCGTAAGTGCCGGTGTTGCCGGCGTCCAGGAGCTCCATGGTGCGCAGGTTGATCTCGCCGCACTTCATCACCAGCCCGACGTAGTCATCGGCGCTCAGGCTTTTGTCCAGGGTGGCCGCCAAGGCCTCGTGGATGAAGGCGTCCACCCGGTCGTCCACCTGGCCCAGGATCCGGGCGTGGTCGGCGTAGGCGGCAACGCCCTTCAGGCCATAGATCAGCAGCTCCCGCAGCGAGAGCAGGTCGGGGTTGAGGTCCGGATCGGCCTTGACGCCCACCTGCTCGCCCAGGGAAACCAGTTCGTCCTTGCCGGCGCTGGATGTGTAGGTCACGCGCTCGGAGCCGAAATCGGTCCGGCCGCCGGCGGCGGCCACGCGCCGCTTGAGGTCCTCGCGCACCTGAACGCAGCGGTCGAGCATTTCCACAAACCGCTCGGGATCGAAGTCCACGTTGGTCAGGGTCGCGAAAAGGGCTTCGCTGGTGAAGCGGTTGACCGCGTCATCCACCAGCCCCGCCTTGCGGCCTTCCACCGCAAAGCGCGAGAGCACCTTGATTTCATACACCAGAAGATCCTGAAGTGCCGCCACATCGGGCTGCTTGCCGCAGACCCCGAGTTTGGTGCAGCCTTCGCCCTTGGCCGTCTGTTCACACTGAAAACAAAACATGGCTTGCCTCCTGTCGTTGTTGGCGTTAGGTCAACCTTGGGGAGCGATACCGGTTGACGGTTGTTGCGCTCGATGAGTTTCCTTATAGACCGCCTTGGCCGGCAAGACCTTGACTTAGGTCAAGAAATAGGATTTTTTTAAACTATGAAAAACATTGTGGACATCCTCGCCCGAACGCCCCTTTTCGGCGGCCTGCCCGACGACCAGCTCCAGGCCATCCGCGCCATTGCCGTCACCCGCCGTTTTGCCAAGGGGGAGATTGTTTTCTTCGAAGGCCAGCCGGGAAGCGGTTTTTACGTCGTCATGAGCGGCCGGATTAAAATTTTCAAGGTCTCCGCGGAAGGCAAAGAGCAGATTCTGCACATCTTCGGCCCGGGCGAGCCGTTTGGCGAGGTGCCCGTGTTTTCCGGCAAACCCTTCCCCGCCACGGCCGAGGCGATCGAGAAAAGCCAGCTGCTTTTTTTTCCCAAACGGGCTTTTGTCGACCTGACCAGCGCCACGCCCTCCCTGGCCCTCAACATGCTGGCGGTGCTGTCCCTGCGGCTGCGCCAGTTTACCGTCCAGATCGAAAACCTTTCGCTCAAGGAGGTGCCGGGCCGCCTGGCCTCCTACCTGATCTACCTGGCGGCCGAACAGGCCGCCGCGGACACGGTCGAGCTGACCATCTCCAAGGGGCAGCTGGCCAGCCTGCTGGGAACGATTCCCGAAACCCTTTCGCGCATGATGGCAAAAATGGCGGCAATAGGCCTGATCGAAGTGGCGGGGCGCACCATCCGGCTGCTGGACCGGGGCGCTTTGGAGGATCTTGCCAGAACCGGCAAGCTGATCGGCACTGACGGCTGACGATGGCCCCGGGGGAAGGCCGC
>JAABRJ010000035.1 GCA_011390985.1 Desulfobacteraceae bacterium | reverse complement strand
GGCAGGCGGCTGTCGTCCAGCAGACGGACAAACGGGCGACCGGCATAGAAGTCCTCGAGGCAGGCCCGAATCTCGCCCGCCTGGACGCCCTCCCGGGGCAGGGCGTAAATCGTGGACAGCATGCCGCGGCTCATGGGCAGCAGATGCGGCACAAAGGTCAGATGGACGGGCTGCGCCGCCGCCCGGCTGAGGACCTCGTCCATTTCGGGGTTGTGGCGGTGCACCGCCACCTTGTAGGCCTTGAAGGATTCGGCGACCTCGCAGAAATGACTCGTCAGCGCCAGCCCCCGACCGGCCCCGCTGACCCCGGACTTGGCATCGGCCACCAGCGTCTGGGGCTCCAGCAGGCCGCCGGCCAGCAAGGGCACCAGGGGCAGCAGGATGCTGGTGGGGTAGCAGCCCGGGTTGCCGACGATCCGGGCTGCGGCGATCTGGTCGGCGTTGACCTCGCAAAGGCCGTAGACCGCCGCCGCCAGAAGCTCCGGGGCACTGTGGGGCTGGTAGGCGGCCTCATAACGGGCCAGATCGCGGAAACGGAAATCAGCCGAGAGGTCGATCACCTTTTTGCCCCGGGCCACCAGCTCGGGCACGATCCCCATGGGCAGTTTGTGGGGCAGGGCCGTAAAGACGACCTCCGCCTGGGCGCAGACGCGCTGGGAGTCATAGGCCTCGCAGGTCAGGGGCACCACGCCGGCCATGGCCGGGTAGAGTGCATCGAAGCGGACGCCCGCGTACTGCCGGGACGTGATGACGGTCAGCTCCACGTCGGGGTGGCCCCAGAGAATCCGCACCAGCTCAGCCCCGGCATAGCCGGTGGCCCCAATGACACCCACACGGGTCATGTCGCCTCCTTGGATCGTCGCCCGCAAAATTTTCAGCGCCCGGACGCCGCGCCCGATGGCCGCGCCGCAAAGCCTGCCGGTTGAAATTTTCTATAGCGCTTTTTGGGCATTGTCAACGCTTCCAAACAAAAAGGCCCGCCGGCGCCCTGCCCCGCAGCGGCCCGGCAAGCGCGGCCGGTTTTCATTTGACAGCCCGCCTGGGGCTTGCCTATAAATCAGCAGGTGTTCACCGCCAGCCGGCTGCCGGGCGACCCGGACCAAAGGAGGCAAGCGATGTTCAAGCAAATTCTGGTGGGAATCGATGGTTCCGAGCACAGCTACCGGGCATTGGACTATGCCCGCAACCTGGCCGAGCACTACGGCGCCGCCGTGTGCCTGCTGAGCGCCTATCGGCGCACCTCCGACCTGCTGGGGTACGAGGATTACGAAAAATTGCTGTCCAGGCGCAAGGCCGCCGGACAGCTGATCCTGGATGAAGCCCGCAAGCGCCTCGGCCAGGCCGCTTTCACGGTCGAAGAGGAGCTTCCGGAAGGCCCGCCGGCGGACGCGATCCTCACGGCCGCGCGCATCCGCAAGGTGGATCTGATCGTGGTGGGCTCCAGGGGCCGGGGTGCGTTGGAGGGTATGGTGCTCGGCAGCGTCAGCAGCAAGGTGACCCAGCTGGCCGCGTGCCCGGTGATGGTGATTCACTGAAGATGGCGCTCGGGCGATCGGAGGTGAGCTGACCCGGCCTTATTAGCGAAAAAAGCCCCCAGCAGAAAGAAACTCTGATGAGAATCCCGGGGATAGGCCTGGCTTTAAATCTCCCGGTTTTCTTTGTTCATTTTCTTTTACGGAAAAGAAAACGAACCAAAAGAAACCGCCCGCGCCCCGGGGCCCTTCGGGCTGCCCTGCGCTTCTCGCAGCCGGCGGGCCCTGTGGAACTCGCTTACGCTCAGACAGCCACAGGGCCTTTATCGCCGGCTGCTGCGATGCTCGGCCCGGGACGATGGGACATAAAAACCCGGCCGCATCAAACGATTGGAATACGGCTGTGGTCTGCGTAAAACCCCACATCTATGTGAATTTGTATTTTCTTGAAAGTTCACCCGCCCAGGTAGGCGTTCTGGACCTGGGGGTTTTGCAGCAGATCGGCCCCCCGGCCCTCCAGGACCAGGTGGCCGTTTTCCAGGACGTAACCGCGCTGGGCGAACTTGAGGGCCAGCCGGGCGTTCTGCTCCACCAGCAAAATGGCGGTGCCCTCCTGGTTGATCTCCCGGAGGGCGTTGAAGACCCCCATCATCAAGAGCGGCGCAAGCCCCATCGACGGCTCGTCCAGCAGCATGATCTTGCGCCCGCTCATGAAGGCCCGGCCGATCGCCAGCATCTGCTGCTCCCCGCCGCTGAGGGTGCCGGCTTTCTGCTCCCGGCGTTCGCCCAGGCGCGCGAAAATACTGAACACGCGCTCCAGGTCGCGCTTGATCTGCTCGCGGTCCTTGCGGGCAAAACAGGCCAGTTTGAGGTTTTCCAGCACGGTCAGGTTGCCGAAGAGCCGCCGCCCTTCCGGTACATGCGTCAGCCCCAGCTCGCTGACCACCCGGTCGGCGCTGTAGTCCAGCAGGTTTTTGCCGTTGTAGGTCAGCCGGCTGCCGTCGGCCGCCGGCACCATCCGCGAGACCGCCCGCAGGGTCGTGCTCTTGCCGGCGCCGTTGGCGCCGATGATGGTGACGATTTCCCCTTTGTCCACGTAAAAATCAATGCCGTGCAGAGCCATGATCTTACCGTAGGAAACCCTCAGGTTTTCAACTTTCAGCATGATGACTCCACTCCCTCCTTGCCCAGGTAGGCCTCGATGACCACCGGGTTGGTCTGAATCTCCTCCGGGGGTCCCTCGGCGACCACCTCGCCGAAAACCAGGGTCTGGATCACCTCGCACAATTCCATCACCATCTTAAGGCGATGTTCGATGAGGTAAATCGCCAGGTCAAACTCGGCGTGCACCCGGCGGATGATCTCCATCATCTGGACCAGCTCCTCGGGGTTCATACCGGCGGTGGGTTCATCCAGGAAAAGCACCTTGGGTTCGATCGCCAGGGCCCGCGCCAGCTCCACGCGCCGCTGGGCCCCGTATGGCAGGTTGACCACCACCTGGTCGGCCAGATGGTCGATGCCCACCAGCTGGAGCAGCGTGTGCGCCTTGGCCTCGATGGCGGCCTCTTCACGGTGGCGTTTGGGGGTGCCGAAAAAGGCCCCTATCAGACCGTAGGAGATCCGTGAATAACGCGCCATCTTGACATGCTCGAGGACTGTCATGTGGCGCCAGAGGCATAGGTTCTGAAAGGTGCGGGCGAGGCCCAACGACGCGATCCGGTGGGGGGGTTTGCCGGTGATCTCCTGCCCATCCAGGTGGATGTGCCCCTCGGTGGGGGTATGGATGCCGGTGAGAAGGTTGAAAACGGTGGTTTTCCCGGCCCCGTTGGGTCCGATCAGCCCCCGGATCTGGCCCGCCTCCAACGACAGGTTGTAATCGTGGACGGCCCGCAGCCCGCCGAAGAAATGGGTCATGTGATCGACCTGGAGCAGTGCCATGCTACACCTCGTGATCGGGGTTCAGTTTGGGTTGCACGAGTTTGCGGACATCGAATTCCCGAAAGGCGATGAGCCCGGTGGGTCGGAAAATCATGACCAGGATCAGCATCAGCGGAATGATGATCCATTTGAAGAGTTCCAGCGGCCGGAGGGCCTCGCCGAGCAGGCTGAGGCTGACCGCCCCGACGATCGAGCCGTAGACGGAGTTCAGGCCCCCGAAATAGACCATCGCCAGCACCTCGGCCAGGTTCTGAAGCCCGAAGCTGCCCGGGTTGACGTAGCGCAGCACATGGGCAAAGAGCCCGCCGGCGACCCCGGCCCAGAAGGCCCCGAAGAGAAAGGCGACCATTTTGGTGCGCCGGGTGTCGACCGTCATCGCATCGGCGGCAATTTCGTCGTCCCGGACGGCATTCAGCGCCTTTCCAAGGGTGGAGCGCACGAAGTTGTTGATGATCCAGATGCAGGCCGTAGCCCAGGCGAACACGGTGGGCAGGCTGGCGTAGTTGGGCTGGCTGCTCAGCCCCCGCGGGCCGCCTAGCCACTCCAGGTTTTCGATCAGGCTCTTGACGATGAACAGGAAGGCCAGGGAGATTATGGCGAGGTAGTCGCCGCGGGTGCGGAAAGACGGAATGGCGATCACCAGGGCCCCGATTGCCGCCACGGCCCCGGCGACGACCAGCACCAGTGGGAACATGAAGGGCCCCAGCGCCGTGGGCAGCAGGGCTTCGCCGAACTGCTTGTCCTTGGCGAAAAACGCCAGCGTCATGACCGAGGCCGCATAGGCCCCCAGGGCCATGAAGGCCGGGTGGGAGCAGGAGAATTCGCCCATGTAGCCGTTGATCACATTGAGGCTCAGGGTGAGCATGACGGCGATCAGGGTCAGTTTCAGGGTCAGCACCCGGTAGGCGCTCATATCGGACCACAGATGCAGGGTCCCGTAAAAGAACGCCAGGTGGATCAGCACCGAGACCGCCAGGGGCCCCTGAAGCAGAAAAGCGGCCAGGCGGTTGGCCGGCCGCGCCAGCAGGCGGCTCACCAGCAGGATCGGCAGCCCGTAGATCAGGGTGATGAAGACCACCGTGCTGGGGATCAGCAGGGGCTGCTTTAAAATAATCAGGAAACCAAAGAGCACCGGGACCTTGGGAAGGCCCAAAAGGTCGGCCAGTTGGGGGCCGCAGAAGCGCTCCAGGACCACCGCCGCCATGGCGCCCCACAGCCAGGCCAGCAGGGGCACGCGGGCCAAATCCCTGCGCAAGCGTTTTTTGAGGCTGCCCGAGGCCGCCGGTGTTTCACCGCTGTCTGTGTTCATAGCAATCCCTTTTGTGGAAATCCTCCGCTGGGCCCGCCCATGATACACCGGCGGCGGGCCTGCCGCCGGCCGTCACAGCCGCAGGCGCGCGCTGTAAGCTTCGCCGAAGAAACCGTGGGGCCGGAAAACCAGGATGAGCAGAATGATCGAGTAGGCGATCAGGTCCCGCAGGGTCGAGGGGAAGATCATGGCAACGAAAATTTCGATGAATCCCAGCAGAAAACCGGCCAGGGTGGCGCCCATGATCGACCCGCGGCCCCCGAGAATCGCGGCCACGAAGGCTTTCCACCCGAATACGATGCCCATGTAAGGGTCCAGCACCGGGTAGGCGACGCCGAAAAGGATGCCGGCGGCCGCGGCCAGGGCCGACCCGATCGCGAAAGTCAGCGCCGCAATGGTGTTCAGCGGGACCCCCATCAGGGGAACGACCACGTAGTCGAACGCCATCGCGCGCATCGCCATGCCCCACTTGGTGCGGCTGACGAACTGGTGCAGGGCGGCCATCAGGGCCAGCGAGACCGCCACGATCATGATCTTCTTGTTGGTGACATAGACGCCGCCGAAATTGTAGGTGACCGAATCGATCAGGCTGGGGAAGCTGACCCGCCGGGCGCCCAGCAGCGCCAGGTTGCCGGTCTCGAGAATGATGCCGATCATCAGCCCGGTGATGGCCGCCGAAGCCCGCGGGGCGTCGCGCAGCGGGCGGTAGCCGAGGCGCTCCACCAGGATCCCCACGAAAGAGGTCAGAAACATGGAGATCAGGATGGTCAGCACCAGGATCACCCAGTTGGGCAGCGCCAGCATCCCCATGGCCGCCAGTGCGGTCAGACCGGTGGCCACCCCGAAGCCGATGTAAGCCCCGACCATGAAGATGTCGCCATGGGCAAAATTGAAGAGCATCAAAATGCCGTAGACCATGGAATAGCCCAGCGCGATGAGGGCATAGAAGCTCCCCCACTGCAGGGCATTGACCAGGTTCTGGAGAAAAAACGTCATGGGTCGACTCCTTGGCGGGATGGCGCGGCACATCCCCGGCACTCGGCCGGATTTCTGCCGGTGGCGCAAGCGCGGCAGGCGGGCCAAAAGACAGGCACGAGGTGGTATTGTTTTTTGCCGGACCCCGGGTCAGGGATCGCGGGGTCGGGCACCCCCGGCCAAACCACGCCCGGGCAAAAAGGCGAAGATCGGCGGCAGCCGATAGATGGCGGGGGCGGGCCGTGGCATATCGCTTCGGCCCGCCCCCGGTGTTCGGCTGCAGGGTGATCGCAAGGGCGGAGGGCCGTCAGGATTGCCGGCCCCTTCCCGCCCCCGCACCCCGATCGGTCCTTTCAGCTTAGGGGCAAACGGACTTGTAGAAGGTGTATTCGCCCTTGTCGCTGATCTTGACGATCACGGCGCACTTGATCGGATCGCCTTCCTCGGTAAAGGTCATTTTGCCGGTGATGCCGTCGAATTCCTGGACCTTGGCCATCGCATCGCGCACGGCCTTGCGGTCTTTTTCAATATCGCCGGTGAGCCCATCGAGGTTTTGGATGGCGGTCTTGACGATCCCCAGCGAGTCCCAGGTCAGGGCGGCCACATCGTCGGGCACATAGCCGAATTTTGCCTGGTAGCGATCGATGAAATCCTTGGTGGCACCCGTGGCGCCGGCTGCGGCGTAATGGCTGCTGAAGAAAAGGCCGAAGCAGTCCTTGCCGCAGAGTTCAACAGTTTCCGCCGACCCCCAGCTGTCGCTGCCGACGATCGGTTTGTTCCAGCCGAGCTCATGGGCCTGCTGAACGATCAGGGCCACCTCGTTGTAGTACTGGGGGGTGAAAAGCACTTCGGCCCCCGACTGGATGATCTTGGTCAGCTGCGAGCTGAAATCGGCGTCCTTGGTGGTGAAGCTCTCAAAAGCCACCACTGAACCGGGGCCGTGCACCTTTTCCCAGGCCTCCTTGAAGAACTCGGCCAGCCCCTTGGGATAGTCGCTGGCCACGTCATAGAGCACGGCGGCCTTGGTGAAACCGAATTCCTCGGTGATAAAGTTGGCCAGCACCGGCCCCTGAAACGGATCCAGGAAGCAGCCGCGGAAGACAAAGGGGCGGTCCTTGGTGGCGTCGGGGTTGGTGGACCAGGGGGTGATCATCGGGGTGGCGTAGTTGTTGGCCACATCCCCGGCGGGTATGGCCTGTTTGGAGGACTGGGGCCCAACGATCACCAGCACCTCATCTTCGGTGATCATCTTGGTGTTGGCCTTGACGGCCGATTCGGCCTTGGCCTCGTTGTCCTCGACCACCAGTTCCACGGGGTACTTCTTGCCACCAACTTCCAGACCGCCGGCGGCCATGACCTCTTCCAGCCACATCTGGGCGGCGAACTTTGTGCCTTCACCGACCTTGGGGATGTCGCCGGTGATCGGGGCGTTGATGCCCACCTTGATGCTCTTGGCCGTGGACCAGGCCAAGGGCGAAAATGCCAGCACCGCCACCAGGGCAACCCCTACCGCTACAAAACCTTTTCGCATCACGACCTCCTTCTCTCATCCATCGGTTGCAGTCAACGGCCGTCGGGCGACAGCGCCCCGGCCGGCC
>JAABRJ010000034.1 GCA_011390985.1 Desulfobacteraceae bacterium | reverse complement strand
ATATCGACCCTTACAGCCTGCGCAAACGCGAGCGCATGATACTGAAGGACGCCCTCTCGGGGGTGTCCCAACTGCAAAAACTGGTCAACAGCCAGTTCAACGTGGTCTGGCTGCAGCACTGGGTCTGAAAACCGACCGGGGTTAAAAATGTGCCTTATTCAGGGTTTATTTGAAGACCCAGCCGTTCGAGGCGCTTTAACTCAAAAACGTCGCAAAAAACGTTTGACAAACCCGAAACAGTGACGGTAAGATGCCGCTTAATTTTTGACTGAGCGCTCGTTCATATATGGGCGCGGCCCAGGGTTGCATATTTTGAGAGTTATTTCAAACGGTATTTTGGAGATCGGTACCCCACATGCCTCGCCCGGCCAACCGAACCCATGATGTGCCCACCCAGATCAAAAATCCCGATCTCGTCGAGAAACGCCGCCGCCAGATCGTCGATGCGGCCGTCGCGTTGTTTGTCGAGAAAGGGTTCCACAAAACCACCACCCGGCAGATTGCCGCCGCCGCCGGTTTTTCCATCGGCTCACTCTACGAATACGTGGCCTCCAAGGAGGACGTGCTCTACCTGGTCTGCGAGGCCATTCACGAGGAGGTCGAGCGCGGCGTCGCCGAGGCGCTCTCCCGTGTGACCACCGGGCGCGCGGCTCTGGCGGAGGTCATCCGCGAGTATTTTATGGTCTGCCACCGCATGAGCGACCTGGTGCTTCTGATATATCAGGAAACCCAGTCCCTGCCGGCCCAGTGGCGCAAGCGCGTGCTGGAAAACGAAATCGGGATCACCGGGATTTTCGTCAAGGTCCTGGCCAAGCTGACGGCTGACGGTGGTTTGCCCGAAATCGACGAAAACTCGATCGAACTGGTGGCCCACAACATTTCCGTGCTGGGGCACATGTGGGCTTTCCGGCGTTGGTATCTGGCCCGCCATTACAGCATTGAGGACTATATCGCGCTGCAGATCGATTTTATCCTGGGGATCACCACCGGCAAGGTCAGCCGCTGACCCGCCGCCCGCCGCTGCCCCTGGATCACGGCCGAACCAATGCCGCACAGGCTAAAAAAAAGGAGGGGGCATGAGTATCGAAACCGAACCTTACAGACCCAAACACCACGTCCGGGCCGTCACGGCAACGTCGCTTTTTGACGGCCATGACGCATCCATCAACATCTTCCGCCGCATCCTGCAGGGCACCGGGGTCGAGGTCGTCCACCTGGGGCACAACCGCTCGGTGCAGGAGATCGTGGATGCGGCCATCGAGGAGGACGTCCAGGGCATCGCCGTTTCAAGCTACCAGGGCGGGCACATGGAGTTTTTCAAGTACATGGTGGAGCTGCTGCGGGAGCGCGGCGCAGAGCATATCAAGGTCTTTGGCGGCGGCGGCGGCGTGATCGTGCCCGAAGAGATCCGTGAGCTCGAGACCCACGGGGTGACCAAGATCTATTCCCCCGAAGACGGCGCCCGGCTGGGGTTGCAGGGCATCATCAACCACATGGTGCGGACCATGGACTTCGAACGTGCCAGGGAGGACGGCTTCGACCTCGCGGCGCTCTCCCCTGACAACAAGCTGCTGGTGGCCAACCTGATCACCTCGGTGGAAGCCGCCAAGGCCCAGCAGAACGGGCACCTCGCCAACCTGCAAGCCGAACTGGCCCGCAAGCTGGGCGGCCGCAAGGTGCCGGTGATCGGCATCACGGGCACCGGCGGGGCCGGCAAGTCGTCCCTGACCGACGAGCTGATCCTGCGGCTGCTCCACGACCAGCAAGGCCTGCACCTGGCGATCATCAGCAGCGACCCCTCCCGCCGCAAGACCGGCGGCGCGCTCCTGGGCGACCGCATCCGCATGAACGCCATCGGCAGCCCGCGGGTCTACATGCGCAGCCTGGCCACGCGGCGCTCCCACATCGAGATCCCCGACGCGCTGCCGGAGGCCATCGAGGTGGTCAAGGCCGCCGGATATGATCTGGTCATCGTCGAAACCGCCGGGATCGGCCAGGGCGACTCGCACATCATCGACCTGGTGGACGTGTCCCTCTACGTCATGACCAGCGAGTTCGGGGCCGCCTCCCAGCTCGAGAAAATCGACATGCTCGATTTCGCCGATCTGGTCGTGGTCAACAAGTATGAAAAGCGCGGCGGGGAGGATGCCGTGCGCGACGTGCGCAAGCAGATTCAGCGCAACCGCAACGACTTCAGCCGGTCGCCGGAGGAGATGCCGGTCTTCGGCACGATCGCCTCCAAGTTCAACGACGATGGGGTCACCGCCCTCTACCACGCCATCCTGGACACCATCGATCAAAAGACCGGGGTGAAGTTCACGGCGCATCTGCCCCGGCCCGAGATCCGGACCTCCACCGCCAAGACCATCATCATTCCTCCCGAGCGCACCCGCTACCTGGCGGAAATCGCCGACACCCTGCGCCACTATCACCAGCGCACCGAAAGCCAAATGGCCATCGTGCGCCGGGTCTGGCACCTGAACGAGGCGGCCGCCACCCTGGAAAACGCCCCCAAAAGCGAGGGCGACGTCTCCGAGATGGTGGCGCGTCTCAAGGCCGAGGTGGCCAAGGCGCAGAAGGCGCTGGACAAGGAAACCACGGAACTGGTGGCCCAGTGGCCCGGGTTGCGCGAACGCTACCGCCAGGATGAGCTGGTCTACGAGGTGCGCGGCCACGAGATCCGGCAGCCGCTGACCTCCGAGTCTCTGGCGCGCAAGAAGATTTCCAAGGTGGCGCTGCCCGGTTTCACCGATCCCGGTGAAATCTACCGCTGGATGCGGCGCGAGAACCTGCCGGGCTACTTCCCTTACACCGCCGGGGTGTTCCCCCTGAAGCGGGTGGGCGAGGACCCCACGCGCATGTTCGCCGGCGAGGGCGACCCGGCGCGCACCAACCGGCGCTTTCGCCTGCTGTCGACCGAATATGAGGCCAAGCGCCTCTCCACCGCGTTTGATTCGGTGACCCTCTACGGCTACGACCCCGACCTGCGCCCGGACATCTACGGCAAGGTCGGCACCTCGGGGGTCAGCGTCTGCACCCTGGACGATGTCAAGGTGCTCTACAGCGGTTTTGAGCTGTGCGCGCCCAACACCTCGGTTTCGATGACCATCAACGGGCCCGCCCCGATCATCCTGGCCATGTTCCTCAACACCGCCATCGACCAGCAGGTGGACAAGTTCCAGGAGGAAAACGGCCGGGCCCCGCTTCCCGAGGAGTATGACAAGATCCGGGCAATGGTGCTCTCCAATGTCCGCGGCACCGTCCAGGCCGACATCCTCAAGGAGGACCAGGGGCAGAACACCTGCATCTTCTCGATCGAGTTCGCCCTCAAGATGATGGGCGACATCCAGGCCTATTTCATCGAAAACGACGTGCGCAACTTCTACTCGGTCTCCATTTCCGGCTACCACATCGCCGAAGCCGGGGCCAACCCCATCTCGCAGCTGGCCTTCACCCTGGCCAACGGCTTCACCTACGTCGAGTACTATCTCTCGCGCGGAATGGACATCGACAGCTTCGGCCCCAACCTCTCCTTTTTCTTCTCCAACGGGATGGACCCCGAGTACACCGTCATCGGGCGCGTGGCGCGCCGGATCTGGGCGGTGGCGATGCGCGACATGTACGGCGCATCGGCCCGCAGCCAGATGCTCAAGTACCACATCCAGACGTCGGGCCGCTCGCTGCACAGCCAGGACATCCAGTTCAACGACATCCGGACCACCCTCCAGGGCCTGTGTGCGATTTACGACAACTGCCAGAGCCTGCACACCAACGCCTTCGACGAGGCCATCACGACGCCCAGCAAGGAGTCGGTGCGCCGCGCGCTGGCCATTCAGTTGATCATCAACCGCGAGTGGGGCCTGGCCAAGAACGAAAACCCGCTGCAGGGCAGCTTTATCGTGGAAGAGTTGACCGACCTGGTGGAGGAGGCCGTTCTGTTCGAATTCGACCAGATCACCCGCCGCGGCGGCGTCCTGGGAGCCATGGAAACCGGCTACCAGCGCAGCAAGATCCAGGAGGAGTCGATTTACTACGAAATTCTCAAACACGAAGGCAAGTACCCGATCATCGGGGTCAACACCTTCCGCGACCCCGACGTCGACCCGGCCGGCGAACTCTCCGAGGGCATTTCCTGCCTGGAACTGGCACGCGCCACCGAAGAGGAGAAGACCTCGCAGCTCAATCGGCTGGCCGACTTCCAGCAGCGCCACGCGGACCAGTCGCAGACGGCGCTGGCGCGGCTGCAGAAGGTCGCGCTCTCCGGCGAGAACATTTTCGCAGAACTGGTGAGCACCGTCCGCTGCTGCAGCCTCGGGCAGATCACCCGCGCACTCTATGATGTCGGTGGTAAGTACCGGCGCAACATGTAGCCGGCCGGCGATCGCAGGGCGTGCGCGCCTTGCGCTGGAGCAAAGAACCGCATTCGGGGCGGGAGCCCCGTGAAGGGAGAAAAACCAATGAGAGAAGCTGTGATCGTGAGTGCCGTGCGGACCCCGCTGGGCAGTTTCAACGGGTCGCTGGGCAGTATCGGCGCCACCCGTCTGGGGGCGCTGGTGATTGAAGAAGCGGTGCGACGCGCCGGGATCGCGAAGACCGCGGTCGACGAGGTCATCATGGGCCAGGTGCTGCCCTGCGGCTACGGCCAGAACCCCGCCCGCCAGGCGGCCGTTCAGGCCGGGATGCCGTGGGAGGTCGAGTGCCTGACGATCAACAAGGTCTGCGGCTCGGCGCTGAAATCGGTGATGCTGGCGGCCCAGGCGATCCAGCTGGGCGACGCCGACGTGGTGGTCGCAGGCGGCATGGAAAACATGAGCCTGGCGCCCTACTATTTGGAAAAGGCGCGCTTCGGCTACCGCATGGGGGCCGGCCAGATCCAGGACCACATGGTGCACGACGGCCTCTGGGACATCGTCAACGACTTTCACATGGGGATTTCCAACGACCTCTGCTCCCAGAAATACCGGGTCAGCCGCGAGGATCAGGACCGCTATGCGGCTGAATCCTACCGCCGGGCCCTGACCGCCATCGCCGGCGGCCGCTTCGAGGACGAGATCCTGCCGGTGGCGGTGCCCCAGCGCAAGGGCGATCCGCTGGTTTTCGCCCGGGACGAATGCCCGCGTGAAACCACTTACGAGATGCTGGCCCGAATGAAGCCGGCCTTTCAGAAAGACGGGTTCGCCACCGCCGGCAACAGCTCAATCATCAGTGACGGCGCGGCGGCCGCGGTGGTCATGGCGCGCGAGACCGCCGAACGGCTGGGCTGCGAGGTCATGGCCACCATCGGCGCCCAGGCCTCGGCCGGCATCGACATGAAATACGTGCTGGTGGCGCCGATCCTGGCGATTCCCAAGTGCCTGAAAAAAGAAGGGCTCGACATGGACGCGGTGGACCTCTTCGAGATCAACGAGGCCTTCAGCGGCTCGACCGTGGCGGTCATGCGTGAACTCGGGATCGATTCGCAGCGGGTAAACGTCAACGGCGGCAGCGTGGCCCTGGGGCATCCCATCGGCGCCAGCGGCTGCCGGCTGCTGGTGACCCTGCTCTACGAAATGATCAAACAGGACAAGCAGGTCGGCCTGGCCTCGCTCTGCCTGGGCGGCGGCGAGGCCGTGGCCCTGCTGCTGCGGCGCTGAAGAACATCCCGGCGAAGGGCGCCCCGGGTGTGCTGTAAATTTTTTCCATCGAAGGAGTGAATGCATAAAATGGAGATCAAGACGTTTGGCGTAGTCGGTGCGGGGCAGATGGGCAACGGTATTGCCCAGGTGGCGGCTGCCAGTGGGCTCAATGTGATCATGAACGACATCAAGACCGAATTTGTCGAAAAAGGTCTTGCCAATATCACCCGAAATCTTCAGCGCGCCGTGGACAAGGGCAAGCTCAGCGCCGGGGATCAGGCCGCGCTGCTGGGCCGCATCAAGACCAGCGTGAACCTCAAGGACATGGCGGCAGCCGACTTCGTGGTGGAGGCCGCAACCGAAAACGAACCCCTCAAGTTTCAGATTTTCAAGGACCTCGACACCATCTGCCGACCGGGGGTCATCCTGGCCAGCAATACCTCCTCGATTCCCATCGGGCGGATCGCCAGCCAGACCGGCCGTCCAGCCAACGTCATCGGCATGCACTTCATGAACCCGGTGCCGGTCATGAAACTGGTGGAGGTCATCCGCGGCCTGGCGACATCCGACGACACCTTCACGACGACCTGGGCGCTTTGCGAGAAGTTCGGCAAAACCCCGGCCGAGGCCAATGATTACCCCGGCTTCATCGCCAACCGCATCCTGCTGCCGATGATCAACGAAGCGGTCTACTGCCTTTATCACGGAGTGGGCAGCCGGGAGGCCATCGACACCGTCATGAAACTCGGCATGAACCACCCCATGGGGCCCCTGGCGCTTGCGGACCTGATCGGGCTCGACACCTGCCTGGCGATCATGGAGACGCTTTACAGCGGGTTCAAGGATTCCAAATACCGTCCCTGTCCACTGCTCAGAAAATACGTCGAGGCCGGTTGGTTGGGCCGCAAGACCGGGCGCGGTTTTTACGAGTACTAACCGGGTTTCCCCGCACGGGGGGACCGGGTTGCGGCCGGGGGCTGCGGCCGCCACTCAATCTGCAGGCCGCAGGCCCCAGCCAGCACAAAAGGAGGGCGCATGGCAACCAGAAAAACAAGCAAGCTCGAACCGGTCGGCAAGAAGATCAAGAAGGTGCGGCTCGAGAAAAACCTGACCCTCGAACGGGTGGCCAACGACACCGGTTTTGCGGTGGACTACCTCAAAGACCTCGAGGCCGGCAATATCATCCCGCCGGTGGGCACCCTGCTGTCCCTCTCGCGGGCCCTGGGACTGGATTCCGGCTTTCTGCTCCAGGAGCAGGAAGCCGTGCTCAAGGATCGGGTCGAGGCTTACACCAAGCGCACGGAGAACTACGCCTACAAAACCCTCACCCCGGGTGCCGAGAACAAGCACCTGAAGGCCTTTCAGGTCACCATCGACCCCATGGCGGAGCACCACGGCGTGGGCTACCTGCACGAAGGCGAAGAGTTCATCTACGTGCTTCGGGGCCGTATCGAGGTGATCGTCGGTGAGAACGTCAACCTTTTAAACACCAACGACTCGTTGCATTTCAATTCCGGAATTCGCCACCAGCTGCGCAATGTCGGCAGCGAAGAGGCGGAACTTTTGGTGGTGGTTTACGGACCATAGGCCAGGGGTGAAGCAATCGGGCCAAAAAATGGCGCTGGCTTTGGGTTTGCGCCACCCGGCGTTCGTGCGTCAACGGTGCGCTGCCTTCGCCCGACTCGGCCCGTCA
>JAABRJ010000033.1 GCA_011390985.1 Desulfobacteraceae bacterium | reverse complement strand
TGTTGGCCAGAAACTCGCTTTTGGCCCGGGTGGCGGCCTCGGCGGTTTCTTTGGCCGTCAGAAGTTCACGGTTGGCGGCCTGCAGCTCGGCGGTGCGGTCGGCCACCCGCTGTTCCATATTGCGGTAGGCCTCCTGCAGGGCGGCCTCGGAGCGCTTGCGCTGGGAGATGTCCTGGAGAAACCCCTCGATCATCAGGAGACTGCCGTTGGCGGCACGCACCGCGCGGGCCCGGATGGCGGTCCAGACGGGGCTGCCGCCCCGGCGTCTGAGCTGGCACTCGAAGTCCGTGACCACGCCTTCGGTGGTCAGCCGCGCCATCAGGTCCTGGTGATCCTCCGGGCGGACATAGGTGTTCTTGCCGATGCTCTCCAGGGCCGCCATCAGCTCGGCGGGCGAGTCGAAGCCGAGGATCGTCGCCATCGCCGGGCTGGCGCTGATCATCTGACCCTCGGGGGTCACCTGGAAAATGCCTTCGGGGGCGTTTTCAAATATGCTGCGGTATTTGGCTTCGCTTTCGGCGAGGGCCGCCTCGGTTTTTTCCTGCTCGAGGATGCGCAGCTCCAGCGCCTTGCTGTACTCCTGGAGTTCGGCGGCGTGGCTGGTCAGGAGGGCTTCCTTTTCGCGGTAATAATCGAGCTTGGCATACAACTCCTCGGGGGAAATGCGCAGGCTGGCGAGAATGTCCGTGTATACCTCGCTGAGTTCCAGGGACTCCTGAGGCGTGAAAACCGCCGAACCGGTGAGGGCTTTGTGGGCGGCGGGGGCGCCGATGGCCCCGGCCAGGGATTTTTCGACCTCGCTGTGGAGCTTGATCAGGTCGACGATGGTGATGTGCGTTTTGCCGTCCAGGTGGGATGCCGCCATGCACCGGGCGAGGATCGACCGCGCTTCGGTTTCGCCCAAGTAGCGCTGCAGGACATTTCCGATCTCCAGGCGTTTGGCCGCCAAGTCGATGCTGGCCGTGTGGCGGTCTCTGTCGGGGGGCAGGGCCGCATCCCGGCCTTCACCGCTGAAGGCCAGCGCCAGGCGCTTTTCGGTGGGGCTCTGCTCCTGCCAGATCGACACCAGCACATAGGCGCCGACGTTGAAGAAAAAGGACCAGAAAAGCGTGTGGGAAAGCGACGGCAGCCCCCGCAGGCCGAAGAGACTCTCGGGGTTGAGGGCCGCAAGCCCCCAGGGCCCGTTTTCCAGGATGCTGCGCGAAAACCAGCCGACCCGGATCAGGGCCGGCAGCAGCAGGGTGTAGAGCCAGGTCACGAACCCCGCCGTCAACCCCGCCAGTGCGCCCCATTTGTTGGCCTGACGCCAGAACATGCCGCCCACGATGGCCGGGGCGAACTGGAAGACCGCCGCAAAGGAGATCATCCCGATATTGGCCAGCATGAAGGTCTGGCCGATCAGGCGCTCGAAGCCGTGGCTCAGTATCAGCACCAGGGCCACGGCCGCCCACTTGCAGCGCAGCAGGTGGCGCCGCAGAAAACCCAGCCAGGGCACCCAGCGGACCAGTGGCAGAAGCAGGTGGTTGGTGAGCATGGTGGAGAGGGTAACCGAACTGATCATGATCATGCCCGTGGCGGCCGAAAAACCGCCGATAAAGACCAGCATCACCAGCCAGGGTTTGCCGTGATCGCGCGGCAGATCCAGGACAAAGGTATCGGCCCCGATGGCCGGCAGACCCTGCAGCAGGCCGGCGGCGGCAATCGGCAGGACAAAGAGGTTGATCAGCAGCATGTAGGCCGGAAAGATCCACATTGCCGAGGAAATAAAGTCCGGGTTGGGGTTTTCCACCACCGCAACGTGGAATTGGCGGGGCAGAAACAGGCTGGCGGACATGGCCAGCACAAGGTAGGTGGTCCACAGCAGGTAGGGCGAGCTGGCGCTGCCGCTGAGCGAAAAAAGAGCGTGATGGGGGCTTTGCGCCAGCCGCTGGAAAAGGTCCCCAAAGCCGTCGTAAAGAAAATAGGTGACGAAAACACCCGCCACCAGGAGGCTCGCCAGCTTGACGACGCATTCCACCGCCAGGGCCATCACCATGCCGTCGTGGCGTTCGGTGGGGTCCAGGCGCCGAACCCCGAAGATGATGGTGAAGACGATCATCAGCGCCACCACGATGGGGCCGACGTGGCCGCCGATCCAGGTGGAAAAACCCTGGCCCGGGGTGGTGATCAGGGCAAAGGTGCTGATGATCGCTTTGAGCTGCAGTGAAACGTAGGGGATGATCGCAAAAAGGGCCAGCACGGTGGCCAGCGCGGCAAGGCTTTCGGATTTGTCATAGCGGGCCGAGATGAAGTCGGCAATGCTGGTGATGTGGTGATGGGATTTGATCAGCGCCATCCGCCGCAGCACCTGCCACCAGAGGATGATGCCCAGGGTGGGCCCCAGATAAACCGAGAGGAAAAGCAGCCCCGAGGAGGCCGCGATGCCGACGCTGCCGTAGTAGGTCCAGGCGGTGCAGTAAACCGCCAGGGAGAGGGCGTAGACCCAGGGGTTGTTGGCGGGGCTCCGGCCGGCAGTGGCGCAGCGCTCGGCCCACAGGGCCACCAGGAAAAGGGCCCCGGCGTAAAGCAGGAATACCAGCATGGCGACCAGGGGATCGAACATGGCTATTCCCTCGGCGGCGCTGGGGGTTTGCGGTCGGTCGATGTCGGCCGGCAGTGGCGTGCGATCACCGCCAGCACCGCCACCAACACCGACCATGTCAGGTAAAGGTACAGAAAACCGACCGGCGGGCGGGTCTTCTCGATCAGGGTCAGCAGGGGCCAGCTGAAAAGCAGGAAAAAAAGGCAGAAAAGAAAAATGTGGAACTCCGTCTTGCGCAGCAGGTCCTTGAGGCGAGCCATAAAACCTCCTCCCGGCGGGGCGGGCCGCCACTAGCGCCAAGGGGGCGGGACATCGGCGAATTCCAGCATCCACCTGAAAGAATATGAAAAACGGCTCTGGCTGTCAAGAATAACCGCCCGGCGGTCGCCTGCGGCCTAAGCGCCGAGCAGGCGCCGCAGGCTGGCGATGGTGGTTGCGTAGTCCGGACTTCCGAAGATGGCCGAACCGGCGACGAACACATCGGCGCCGGCGGCGGCAACCGCGGCGATGGTGCCGGCGTTGACGCCGCCGTCCACCTGGATGAGGGTCGAAAGGCCGCGCGTCTGGATCATCATCCGCAGTTGGGCGATTTTTTCAAGGCTGGACGGGATGAACTGCTGGCCGCCGAAACCGGGGTTGACGCTCATCACCAGCACAAAGTCGACATCCGCGAGGACCCACTCGATCGTCGCCAGGGGTGTGGCCGGGTTGAGGACCACGCCGGGCTTGACACCGGCCTCACGGATGAGTTGCACGCTGCGGTGAAGGTGGACGCTGGTCTCGACCTGCACGGCGATCAAATCGGCCCCGGCGCGGGCGAAGTCGGCGATGTAGCGGTCCGGGGTTTCGATCATCAGGTGGACGTCCAGGGGCAATTTTGTCACCCTCCGCACGGCTTCCACCACCAGAGGGCCCATGGTGATATTGGGAACGAAATGGCCGTCCATGACGTCGATGTGAATCCAGTCGGCGCCGGCGGCTTCAACGGTGCGGATCTCCTCGCCCAACCGGCTGAAATCGGCGGAAAGGATCGAGGGGGCGATCAGTTTCATGCGGCAATCTCCTTCAAGCCTCGGTTGCGCGGCGCCTGAACCCCGCCCGTTTTTCGGCCGGGGAGGTGGCTGCGCGGTTGGGGCAGTTAACACCCGCACGGTCGAAAAAGCAAGTACGGGCCGCCGGTTTTCAGTCTTCGGGCCAGCGGGTCTGCACCGGCTCTTCATCCACGTAGACCACCAGGCTGGGGTAGGCTTCGGCGGGCACCAGCAGCCAGATTTCGTGGCCCGGCCGGAAATAATCGTTCGCCAGATCCGTCCCGACCCCGTAGAGGTTGCAGTGCACCCGCACCCGCTGCTTGAGAAACCCCTCGGGCAGGCGGAAGCGAAAAAGGCGCCCCTCGGCCGCTTGCGACATCCCTGCGGGGTCCGCCACCGAGCTGGAGCGGTTGATGACCAGCTGGACGCTGGCGCCGGCGGTCACCCGCGAGCCTTTGGCTGGGTTCTGGCCGATCACGACGTTGAGGGGGTGATCGGGGTCGTAGCGCACCGACACCCGCCCGGCGGTCAGATGGGTGCGCTCGCTCAGCAGAATGGCGTCGTCCAGCCCGAGCCCGGTCAGATCCGGCATCGCATACGCCGCCGGCCGGGGGCCTGCGCTGATCAGCAGATTTGCGCAGCGGTCGTGACGGACGCCGCTGCCGGCAGCGGGCACCTGGGCCAGAACGCCGTCGGCGAACATGCGCGGACTGAAGACGCGGCTGAGATGGCCGAGGCAGAGCCCGTTTTCCTCCAGGATCAGCCTGGCCTGCTGGCTCGAAAGGCCCGTGAGATTTGGCATTACCAGGGTTTCCGGACCCTTGGAAACGATCAGGCGGACGTCGCGGCCCTTTTTGATCTCGGCTCCCGGCGCGGGATCCTGCAAGAGCACGCTGTGCTTGGGGGCGTCAGGGCTGAATTCGGAGCCTTTGACGCGGGTGTTGAGCCCAAGATCGCTCAAGATCTCGAGGGCGTAGACCACGTGCCGGCCGACCAGCTCGGGGACCACCACCGTATCCTGGCTGCGAATGATGAACGTCAGGGTCAGGTAGGCGCTGGCACCGGCCAGGCCCACAAATAACCCGGCGAGCGCCAGGAATTTGAGCACCCGAGGCATCACGGCCGGCGCCTCAGGCGGACGGCGAAGAACCCGTCCATGTGGTGCCGGTGGGGCAGGCTGCGCAGAGCGCCCGCGGCATCCACCAGACCGCCGGCCGCCAGCGGATCGTCCGCCGCGGGCCGCGCCAGGTCAAAACCGGGGACGGCTTCCAGAAAGGCCGAGACAACCGCATCGGTTTCCTCCGGCTCCAGGCTGCAGACCGCATACACCAGGCAGCCGCCAGGCCTGACCAGCGGCGCCAGGTTTTTCAGAAAGCGCAGCTGGCGCTCCCGGTAGCGGCCCAGATCGGCGCGCTCGGCGGCCCACTTGGTGTCCGGGTTGCGCTGCAGCACCCCCAGGCCCGAGCAGGGGGCGTCCAGCAGCACCCGGTCAAAGGGTTCGGCGCTGAGGCTGTCGGCCGGCTGCGAGAGGTCGTGGGGGGTGATCACAACGCAGGTGACCCCCAGCCGCTGGAGTTCGGCTTCGAGTTCCGCCAGCCGCCGGTCGTCGTTGTCCAATGCCACTAAGACGCCGTGGTTTTGCATCCGCTGGGCGATGTGGCCGGTTTTGCCGCCCCGGCCGGCGCAGGCGTCCAGCACCCGTTCCCCTGGTCGGGGATCCAGTAGATGGGTCACCAGCTGGGCGGCCTCGTCCTGAGCCTGGCACCAGCCCTGCTGAAAAGGCGGCAGTTCGGCCAGCGCCTCCTTGAGCCGGTCGCAGCGAATGCCCTCGGGGGCATAGGGGGTCGGCCGGGGGTCTTCGGCCGCGGCCTGCAGGGCCGCCAGCAGCGCTGCGCGTGAGGTTTTGAGGGTGTTGGTGCGCAGGGTGATGGGGGGGATCGTGTTGACGGCGTCGCACAGCGCAAGGGTCTCCTGGACCCCGAAGCGTTGCAGCCAGCGCGTGACCAGCCAGCGGGGAAAGGCTCTGCCGGCGGCGACGGCGCCCACCGGGTCGCTTGACAGGTCCGGGAAGGGCACGCCCTCCAGACCCCGGGCGGCGTTGCGCAGCACGCCGTTGACAAACCGGGTCGCCCAGGGGGCTGCGGTCTGCTTGGCCATTTCGACGGCGGTGTTGACCGCGGCGGAAACCGGGATGCGCTCCATGAAGGCAATCTGGAACAGGCCGAGGCGCAGGAGGTTGCGGATCGACGGGTCCATGCGCGCCAGGGGGGTCCTGGAAAAGTGGGCGATGATCCAGTCCAGGCGGCCGCGCCAGCGCTGGACGCCGTAAACCAGGGCGTTGGCCAGGGCCCGGTCGCGGCGGTCAAGTTGCGGAGCGGCCTCGAAGGCCGTCGCCATGACCCGGTCGAGGGTCGTGGGCGCGGTCTCGAGGGCAGTCAGCGTCCACAGTGCGGTCTGGCGGGGGTCGTTTGACATGGGCGGGCCCTTGGGGGGGCGAGGCCCCGGTGGCAGAGGGTAAAAGGCTTGGGGCCGGTCAGGTCAGGAGCGTGCCGGGGGGCAGGCCGCTGCCTCGCAGAAAGTCCCGGATCGACAGGCGTTTGCCGGATTCGCCCTGAATCTCGAGAACCGACAGCGCCCCGTCGCCGGTCGCAACCCGCAGCTCGTCCGTAAACCCCGGGAGCACCCGGCCCGGGGTTTCGGCGGTTTCCAGGGGCAGGGGCTGGGCCCTGAAAATTTTGAGGCGGCGGTCGTCGTGAAAGGTGTAGGCGCCGGGCCAGGGGGTCATTCCCCGGATGAAGCACTCCAACTCCCGGGCGGGTTTCTCCCAGGGGATGCGGCCGTCATTTTTGGAGAGCATCGGGGCATAGGTGGCCTGTCGGTCGTCCTGGGGCACGGGGGTCAGGTTGCCTGTTGCCAGGCCTTCCAGGGCCTCGATCAGCAGCCCGGCGCCGGCCACCGAAAGCCGGTCGTGAAGGGTTGCGGAGGTGTCGTCCGACCGGATCGGCACCTGACGCGAGCAGAGGGTGGGGCCGGTGTCGAGGCCCTCGTTCATCAGCATCGCCGTCACCCCGGTGAACGCCTCCCCGTTGATCACCGCCCACTGGATCGGCGCCGGCCCCCGGTAACGGGGCAAAAGCGAGCCGTGGATGTTGACCGCCCCCAGGCGCGGCAGATCCAGCAGGGAGCGCGGCAGGATCCTGCCGAAGGCCACCACCACCAGGACGTCCGGTTCCAATGCCGCCATGTCGCGGGTGAACGCCTCGGTTTTGATTTTTTCGGGCTGGTGCAGCGCTATGCCCAGCCGCAGGGCCGTCCGTTTGACCGGGGAGGGGGTCAATTTGCGGCCCCGGCCCACGGGGCGGTCCGGCTGGGTCACGGCCGCCAGCACGCGGTGGCCGGCGGCGGCCAGGGCATCCAGAGGCGGCACCGCAAATGCCGGGGTTCCCATGAAGATGATGTTGAGGGGCTTTTTCACGTCAGGCCAGCTTCAATTGTTTTTTAATGCGGCGTTTGTAAAGCTGCCGCTTGAGAGAGCTGATGTGCTCAATAAAGAGGGTGCCCTCCAGGTGGTCGATCTCGTGCTGTAGCACGATGGCCTGGAATCCGTTGGCTTCGATCTCGAGGTCGTTGCCGTCGCGGTCGTAGCCTTTGACGAAAACCGTCCGGGCGCGCAAGACGTCGGCCCGGAAATCCGGTACACTGAGGCAG
>JAABRJ010000032.1 GCA_011390985.1 Desulfobacteraceae bacterium | reverse complement strand
GCAGCGGCGCGCTCTTCCCGCTGACCGCGGCGGCTGGCGGCTCTGGCGCGCTGGCCCCTTCTTTTTCTACACCCGTATAGGCCAGCGACACCACGATCGGCGCCTGAGAGCCGCTCAGGGCAGGCGGCTGGCGGTGCACCCCGGGGTCGCACCAGAGTACCGCGGCGTGCACGGCGGCCGACAAAAGTGCGGCCCAGAGCAGGGGCTTCATTGAACCGGTTCCGCTTCGGCCTGCAGCGAAATGCGGTCGATGCCGGCCAGCCGGATGTGGTCCAGCACCTGAAAAAGGCTCTGATAGGGCAGGCTGCGGTCGCCAAACACCAAAACACCGGGAGTTTCGCCGGGCTGCATTTTTTCCTTCAGCCGCTGGGCAAGATCCGCGAGTGCGACGGGCTGCTGATCGATGAACAGACTGCCGTCGGCCTTGACGGTCACGGACAGCGCATTCTGTTTGTCCAGCGCCGCTGTGGCGGAGGCCGGGAGCTTGACCGGCATGCCGTGGTGCACCGCCATGGAGAGCATGGCGTAGATAAAGAAGACGAGCAGCAGAAAGACGATGTCGATCAGCGGCAGCATCTCGATGCGCGCTTTGGGTTGCTTAAGATGCAGTTTCATGGGGGCCATCTGCTGCCGGCGAACGACCGCCGGCGCCGCCGGTGCCCAGCCGTTCGAACACGACCTCCAGGCTGGTGGCGTATTTCTCGACGGTCATGGCGGCCGCCTCGACCCGCGAGTTGAAATAGTTGAAGGGAAAGACCGTCAGAATGGCGATCCCCAGCCCGGCGGCGGTGGTGATCAGCGCCTGGGCGATTCCGGTGGTGACCGTTTGCGGGTGTTCGATGCCCGCGGCACCCAGCATTTCGAAAGAGGAGATGATCCCCAGCACCGTCCCGAAGATCCCCAGCAGTGGCGCCACGGTGATCATCGTGTCCATGACGCGCATGAAGCGTCGCATGCCCTCGATTTCCTCCATCGCCGCCGACTCCATCGCCTTGGCCAGGGAAAATTCGCGGTGAACGATGCCGGTGACCAGGATTTTGACGACGTAATCCTTCGATCCCGCCACCCGCTCGCGGATGGCGTCCCAGTCCGCCTGCCGGCTCAACTCCAAAATCTCGTCCACAAGGCGCGGATTGCGGCGTATGCCGAGTCTGATCCAGAAAAAAGTCCGTTCGAAAATGACGGTCAGCACGATGATCGAACAGGCCAGCAGCGGATACATGACCGGCCCGCCGCTGACAAAGATTTTCCACATGGTCGCATCACTCCTTTTTGGGCGGGAAAGAACCAACCGAAAGCCACTCACGGCGGCGGTTTGCCGGCACCACTGGCGGTAGGCGCCCAGATCCGGGATCAAGCCTGCTGCGATGGCGACGATCATTTCCGTGATCGCGGGCACCAGCGAGACGACGGCCTGCGGCGTTTCCTGGATGCGGATGGGCGTGCCGCGGTGGTCGACAAAAGAGACCGCTGCGCCCCGGGCCGGGGCGCACAAAAGCACAACGGTCAAAAATAAAAGTAAAAAAAGGGAAAGATCGTAACGCGTTGCGTGCATGCCTTTTGCGCTCAAACAGGCTTAAAACGTAAATTTTACACCGGCGTGGCCCGACAAGCCCGGCGTGGCGTAGCTCCAAGCTTGCTCGTAATCTTCATCAAAAAGGTTGTCGATTCGGCCATACAGCTGCACATGGTCCTTTATATCATAGGCCGCCGCGAGGTTGACCAGATAATAGGCGTCCAGGCCTTCGACACGGTTTCCATCGGCATCGACTGCCGCAGCAATGGTTTTGCGGTCGTCGACCCAGTAGGCGTCCAGATTGAGCGTCAGCCGCTGGAGACAGCGGTATCGAGTGTTGAAATAGACCTTGTTTTGCGGCCGCCGCACCAGTTCCTCACCGTCCGGGTCTTCGGTGTCGGTGTAGGTGTAATTGAGCAGCAATGAAAGCGCCGGGACCGGCGACCACTCCGCAAAGGTTTCGACGCCTTTTGTTTTGGTGGTGCCATCCAGGTTTTCATAGGTGGACCTGAAGGTTGCCGGATCGTAGACGAACTCGATTTTGTCCTTGTAGCGGGTGGAAAAATAGGTGGCCCCGAATTTCAGGCTGCCGTCGAACACGCGCTGTTCGAAGCCGGCATCCCAGCCGCGGCTTTTCTCCGCGTCGAGGTCCTCGTTACCGCCCAGAAACCCGAAGGAAATGATGGGCTCGGCAAAAAGCTCGTACAAGGACGGTGCGCGAAAGCCCGTGCCGTAGCTGGCCTTGAGGGTGGTGTCGGTCTTTTTGATCAGATAGGAGGGGGCCACTTGCCAGGTGGTCTCGGTTCCGAAACGGCTGTGGTCGTCAACCCGGACACCGCCCACGACCACCAGCCGGTCGTCCAGCAGAAACAGTTGATCGCTGACCCAGTAGCTGTTGATATCGGCCTCTTTCTGGTCGCTGTCGTTCTCCTCCAGCTTTTCCTCAAAATAGGTGTAGCCGAAGGACAGCGTGTTGATCTCGGTGAACATCAGGCTGCCCTGCCAGCCGAGATCCGCGCTGCGGCCCTCCAGATCGTTGATGCGGCTACCGTCCGCGTCATACGTTTGATTGTCCTGGTCGGCGCCTTTGTAGAAAAGGGTGGATTCCACCCGCCGGTCGAAAAAATAATTGTGCACGTTGAACTGGTAGAAAAGCTGGTCGCTTTCCGCTTCCTGACTTTTGGACCCCTCCGGTTCGAGCGCCGCCGGGAAGGTGTTGAAATTCCAGCGGTCGGCGGCAAACCCGTTGAAATCATCGATATCGGCGGTTGAGTCGATGTAACGGACAACCGCATTGATGTCAAAGTCGGCGGTGATGTCGAGGCCGAATTTTCCCGACAAGGTGGTATTCTCCCAGCCGTCGTCCTCGGCTGTGTTGCCGCCCCGCGCGATATCCGAGTTGCGGTCGTTGGCCGCCGAAAAGCCGTCGGTTTCGGTTCTGGCGGCCGTCAGGGCAAAATTGAACTTTTTCAGCTCGCCGGATGTGCCGCCGAAGAGTCTCCAGGTATCATAGGAGCCGTATTCCGCGCCGACATGCGCCGTCGGTCTGCCGCTGCCTTGCTTGGTGATGATATTGATCACACCGGCGGTGGCGTTGCTGCCATACAGGGCGCTGAGAGGGCCGCGGACGACCTCGATGCGCTCGATGTTGTCGAGCGTCAGGTTGGCGAGGTCAGCAGAGCGGTTGGGCGAGGAGGGGTCGTTGAACATGATGCCGTCCACCAGCACCAGCGTGTTTTTGGAGTCTCCGCCGCGGATGAAGACCGAGGCGGCTGATCCCGGGCCGCCATTTGCGACGATGTCGATTCCGGGTATCCCCTTGAGCGCTTCCGTGACGCGCGTCTGCTTGGCGGCTTCGATATCCGCCGCCGTGACGACGGACACCGCGCTGCCGCCGACCTTGTCCAGGGATGTTTCGGTGCGGGTCGCGGTCACCACGACTTCCGCCAGTGTCGCCGGCCGGTCCTGCTCTGCGGCTGCCACCGAGCCGGCAAATGCCGCCAGCGCCCAAACCGCCAGGATGACTGTCAACCGTTTCATTATCCTTCCTCCTCGGGTGGTGGTGGGGCAGAGGGCCGATGGCAAAAAAAAACCGGATCGAAACGATTTCGATCCGGGATTTCCCGTTTTATCCTCAGAATCTTCAGGCACCCTCTGTCCACGAAGGTATGGCCCAGCGGTTCAGGCAGGTCTTCTGACTTCCCAGCCTCTCCGGCTGCCTTCCCATCCCGCTCTCGCGGGACAGTGGCATGCAGTTGCCGAAAAAGTCCCCGTCTTGGCATGCAAGACCGGCTGGGTTACAGCGGCGGGCCCGTCCCCGATTCACACGGGGTTCCCTATTAAGCTGACAGCAGCACCCGAACCTAATTTTCCATCTGCTTATTCCAAGAAAGACCCGAAGTCAATCGATGATTGAAGGGGCAGGGGACTATCGGCTCTGCGGCCGCCGTCGGCGGGCCGGGCAACCTATGCGAAAGGTTCAGGGCCGCCGGCTAACGATCCGGCAGTTTCCCGCCTGGGGCCGGATCGCTGGCGTCTTGCAGAAATCTGCCTGGAACCGGGGTGATCTGGGGATAGCCGCCCAGCGGGTTGGTCCCCACCAGAACGCGGCATCCGTAAGTGCGCTCGATATTTTGATAGGTGACGATTTCCTGGGGGGGGCCGATCGCCACCCTGGCGCCGCTTTTCAGCAGCATCAGGCGGTCGGCATACATCGCCGCAAGGTTGATGTCGTGGGAAACCATGAGGATGGTGACGCCCTTTTCATGCTGGAGGCGGGCCATCAGGTCCATGACACGGATCTGGTGGGCGAGGTCCAGTGCGGCGGTGGGTTCATCCAGCAGGATGACGGCCGGCTCCTGACACACCGCGCGGGCCAGGAAGACCCGCTGGCGCTCCCCGCCGCTGAGCTGGTCGAGGGTGCGGTGGCCGAGATGGGACACCCCGGTGAAGCGCATGGCCTGTTCGGCAATCCGGCGGTCATTTTCCGTCTCCAGCCCCAGCAGGCCCATGTGGGGCGCACGCCCCATCAGCAGCACCTCATGGACGCTGAAGGGAAAGGCTTCCGCCGCCAGTTGCGGCACCAGCGCCAGCCGCCGGGCCAACTCGCGGCGGGTGTAGGATTGCAGCGGGCGCTGCAGCAGCTCGACGCTGCCCTGGAAGGAGCGGTCGATTCCGGCCAGGATCTTCAGCAGGGTGGTCTTGCCCGAGCCGTTGGGGCCGATGATGATGAAAAACTCCCCCTTTTTGACGTCGAACGACAGGCCCCGCAGGACCGTTTCGGGGCCGTAGGCGTGCCGGAGGTCCCGGGCGACGATGGCGGGGGTCATTTTCCGGACCTCCGCAGCAGAAAGATAAACAGCGGGGCCCCGATCATCGCGGTGATCACGCCCACCGGCAGCTCACCGTGGCGCGGCACGATCCGCGCCAGAAGGTCGCAGCCCACCATGTAGGTGGCGCCCCCCAGAATGCAGGCCGGAACCAGGATGCGGTGATCCGGTCCCAGCATCAGCCGCAGCAGATGGGGAATTACGAGCCCCACGAAGCCCAGCAGGCCGCACTGGGCGACCGTGGCGCTGATCATAAACGAGGTCGCCACCAGCAGCGTCAGCGTGACCGCCTTGATGTTGACCCCCAGCACCATGGCGGTCTCCTTGCCCATCAGCAGGAGGTTCATGGCGTGCGACAGCAGAAACACCAGGATGAAGCAGGGGGCCAGGAGCAGCGCCAGAAGCTGGACCTGCCCCATGTCCGACAGCGAGAGGTCGCCCATCAGCCAAAAAATGATGTTGTGCAGGCGGGAATCCTGGGTCAGTGAGATCAGAAACAGGATCATGGCCGAACAAAACGCGTTGACCATCACACCGGCCAGAAGAAGGGTGTCTTTTTTGAGGATCTGGCGGCCCGAGGAGAGCATCAGCACCAGCGCCAGGGTGGCCATGCTGCCTGCAAAGGCGGTGGCGCTGACCCCCGGAAAACGCGGCAGGCCGAGCAGGATCCCGCTGATCGCGCCGACCGCCGAACCCCCCGAAATCCCCAGGATGTAAGGCTCCGCCAGCGGGTTGCGCAAAAGCGCCTGAAAAACCAGCCCGCCCAGCGACAGGGTCGCCCCGACCTCTGCGGCCAGCAGAACACGCGGCAGGCGGATGCGCCAGACGATGGTCTGCTGGACGACGTTGGAAACATCCAGGGCCAGCAGCGCCTCCCAGATGGCCCGCAACCCGCTGCCGGTGACGCCGAACCCCAGCCCCAGGAAGATGGTCGTCAGCAGGGCCAGCAGCAGCGGCAGTGAGACGAGCGCCAAACGCCTTAAAACCGGTCGGGGGCTCATGGGGCCGCTTGCGCCAGTTGCGGATGGATCAGCTCTGCCAGCAGCTCCAGGCCGTCCACCAGCCGCGGCGAGGCGCGGTCAAAGAGGTCAGAATCCACCAGGTGCAAGCGCTGGTCGCGGACGGCGGGAATCTCGGGCCACTGCTGCCACTCGGCCTTGGCCTTGAGGAAGCTCTCGTCCCGGTCCATGGAGGTGATGATCAAAATTTCCGGTGCCAGGGCGAAGGTCTCCTCCCGGCTGAAGCGCGGGTAGACTACCGGCCCGGTGGCCACGTTGGTCCCGCCGGCGATGATGATCAGCTCATGAATGAAGGTCTGGCTGCCGACGGAAACGATTGGGGAAATCCCGATCTGGAAAAATACCCGCGGACGACGGTCGCTGCCGGCCACCCGGGCCTTGACGGCCTCGATGCGGGCATTCATTTCGGCCACCAGGCGTTCAGCCGGTTGGCGGGCGTTCAAGAGCTGGCCGACTTCCAGGATGGTGTCGCCGACGGCCCTCAAATTGACGGGGTTGACGGCATAAACCGGGATCTGCAGCGCTTCCAGACGCTGGATGACGGCCTTGGGGTTGCCGTCCTTGACGGCGATGCAGAGGTCCGGCGCCAGGGCGACAATCCGTTCCAGATCCAGATGGACATAGGAGCCCACCTGGGGCAGGCGCTTGGCCGCAGGGGGGAAATTGCTGAAGCGGGTCGCCCCCACCAGCCGGTCTTCGCACCCCAGCGCAAAGACGATCTCGGTAATGCTCGGGGCCAGCGCCACAACCCGCCGGGGGTCGTACGGGACGTTGATGCTGCGGCCCATCTGGTCGATGACCGTCGCAGCGGTGGCCGCTTGCAGGGCCGTGAGGGCCACAACGACCCCGATAATGGTGTGAAGAACGGATCGCATCGATAAAAAAACCCCGGGTTCGATCTGCTGCGACCCGGGGATGTCCCTTTTTGCTCCGCGGAGCGCCTGAACGGTCTTTACAACCGAATTTACCTTCCAGACCGGGGGGCGTCAACAGGAATCTGTGCCGTGGGGCCGTATGGCGGGGCCCCGCGGGCGGCATCTCCGCACCGGCCCCGCCTGTCTGCCAAAATGCACCGGTCCGGAGGCAGCCAACGGCTAGCGTTGGATATTTTTCGGGTCAAACGGTTTGATTTGGGCAAATTGCCTGCGTATTTTTTGAACGAAAATCCGCGAAACGCTGTCCGGCCTTCGGGTTTCCCGAAGACCTTCGGAGCAAGCGCGGAACCATGCGGTCGGACCGTGGGTATCGATGTAACCGTTCACACGGCCACACATCAGCGGCTGGCCCCAGGTCCGTGACCGCCATCCCCGACGTTTTGCCAAGACATACTGCCTGGCCGCATGGGGGCCCAACCCAACTCTAAATCGAAAGGAGAACATCATGTTCAAACACCTGATAGGCGCCGCCTGTGCGGCGGTTCTGGTCGCGGCCTGTGCCGCCGAGGAAAATCGCCTGACCGCCGCGGCTGCGGGCAAACCCTTCGAGGTGCAGGAAGTCGCGCGCTTC
>JAABRJ010000031.1 GCA_011390985.1 Desulfobacteraceae bacterium | reverse complement strand
ATGAAGTTCGTAAAAATCGACAAAAAGGAGTGGGAGGCGGGGCTGGATCGACTCAGTGCGGCTTACCGCCTGTTCGGGCCCGTGAAGGAGGGTAATTTTCACGAGTTCAAGCCGCTTGACACGCAAGAACGGCCGTATATGGCCTACGTCAACACCCGCCGCTCGCCCAAAGCCCTCATTTACCCGCAGTCGGAGAAAATGTTCGAATTTTCGCTGGATCAAAACCGGGCCGACCACCACATTCTGCGCGAAGCCGGCAAGGATTACACCCCGCGCGCGGTGATCGGCATCCGGCCTTGCGACGCCGACGCCTTTCGGCTGGTGCAGAAAAACTTCGATACGCCCGAATACCGGGATCCCTATTGGGTCCAGGCCTATGAAGCGACCACCTTCGTCGGCCTGGCCTGCAGCTCCCCCTGCAGCACCTGTTTTTGCACCACGGCCGGCAGCGGCCCCTTTCACGAGGCCGGCCTGGATCTGCTGCTGGCCGACGAAGGCAGCGGGTATCTGGTCAAAGTGCTGAGCCCCAAGGGCGAGGCCCTGGTTCAGGCCGCCGGCTGGAACGCCGCAACCGCTGCCGAGGCCGCCGAAAGCCGCCTCCAGGAGCTGCGCGGCGAGGCGGAGGCGAGGATTGTGTCGCGGGTTCCGACCGCCAAGCTCAAAGACCAGAAAACCAATCACTTGTTCGATGCCCCGTTTTGGCAAGAAGTGGCCTTCTCCTGCATTAACTGCGGCACCTGCACCTACGTCTGCCCGACCTGTTGGTGCTTTGACATTCAGGATGAAGTATCCGGAAAAGACGGCATCCGCTACCGCAACTGGGACAGCTGCATGTTCCCGCTGTTCACCCACCACGGCTCCGGCCACAACCCGCGCAGCCAGAAGACCCAGCGGGTGCGTCAGCGCTTCATGCACAAGCTGAAATACTTCGTCGATAAATATGACAACGGCATTCAGTGCGTCGGCTGCGGGCGCTGTATCCGCCTTTGTCCGGTCAACATCGATATCCGCAGGGTGTGCAACCTGATGAATCACTTCGACGCCACTGCCTGCGCCATACCGGCCGCGTGAGAAAAGGGGGGTACACCGTGCGAAATCCATATCTGCCTTACCCGGTCCGGATCGACGAGATCATTACCGAAACCGAAGACCGGAACCTGAAGACTTTCAAATTCGTGTTTCTGGACCCCGACGACGAGGGGCGCTTTGCCTACCGTGCCGGTCAATTTGCCGAGCTGTCGATCCCGGGCAAAGGGGAAATTCCGATCGGGATCGCCTCTTCACCCACCGAAAAGGGGTTCGTCAAGTTCACCGTCAACATGGTCGGGCTGGTATCCTCCTTCCTGCACAACATGAAGGTCGGCGATATCATGGGGGTTCGGGGGCCCTTGGGCAACAGCTATCCCTGGGATGTCCTGGAGGGCAAAAACGTCGTGATCATCGGCGGCGGGTTTGCCTTCACCACCCTGCGCGCCTCCATCGTGTACATGTTGGAGCCGGCCAATCGACCGAAATTTAAAGAAATTCACGTCATCTACGGCGCCCGCAACCCGGGAATGTTGCTCTACGGCGAGGAACTGGCCGCCTGGGAGATGCGCGACGATATCCACATGCACATCACCGTGGACGGCACCGACGATCCCAACTGGAAATACAATATCGGTTTTGTGCCCACCATCACCGAGCAGAAAGCCCCCCCGGCAGACCCCGATACCTATGCCATCATCTGCGGGCCGCCCATCATGATCAAGTTCACCCAGCCGGTTCTCGACAAACTCGGCTATGGCCACGATCAGATCATCATGTCCCTGGAAATGCGGATGAAGTGCGGGATCGGCATCTGCGGGCGCTGCAACATCGGAAAAGACTTTGTCTGCAAGGATGGTCCGGTTTTCACGCTGGCGCAGCTCAGCAATATGCCCAAGGAGTATTAGATTGCGGGCATCGAGCAAAAGCCGCGCTGCGCCAGGCGCTCAGCGGCGGATGCAGCGGACCGGGATGAAGGGCCCGCAGCAGCGTTTTTTTCGTGTTGACAAGGCGGGTGCAATAATATAGAAAATCTGGACTAAATTCAGACGAGTTGAGGATAACCGGCGAAAAGCCAGTAATTTGGTAATCAAAAGGAGGTTTTAAAAAATGGCGACAATTGAATTCATGGGCAAGAGTTTTGAAGTGGACGAAGACGGTTTCATCGGTAATTACCAAGACGGCAAATGCGATGAATGGGTCCAGTACGTCAAGGCTCAGGAAGGCATTGAAGAACTGAACGACGAGCACAAGAAAGTCATCACTGTCCTCCAGGACTACTACGAGAAAAACGGTATCGCCCCCATGGTCCGCGTTCTCTCCAAGGTCACTGGTTTCAAACTGAAGCACATTTACGAGCTGTTCCCCTCAGGGCCGGGCAAGGGAGCCTGCAAGATGGCGGGTCTGCCCAAGCCGACCGGATGCGTCTAACCCAACTGGCGTGACGCGATTTATTCGGTGTTGTGCGCGTGATAAAAAAGGCCCTGCTGCTTACAGGGCCTTTTCCTTTTGGGTTCTTCAGGGTTTCAGCGCCCGGAAATGCGGTGGCCGAATCCTCAGCCCCTCAACCGCGGGGGCGTGCTGCCAAAAGGGGCTTGCGGGGCCGGACCCCCCGGCTGGATGGCCCTGTTGCCCGCGCCGCCGGCGCCATGGGAGACGGCCGCCATGCTGCTTTCAATTCAATCCAATTCCCGCACTGAGTTCATTGATGTTACCGCCAAGCTTCAGGCGCTGGTGGCGCGCAGCGGAGTAAAGACGGGGATCTGCCTGCTGTTTGTCCCCCACACGACCGCAGCGGTTACCATCAACGAGAATGCCGATCCCAGCGTCCCGGCCGACATTCTGAAGGTCCTCAATCAGGTGGTCCCCTGGCAGGCCGATTACCGCCATCTGGAAGGCAATTCAGCCGCCCATATCAAATCCACCCTTGTGGGCGCCTCGCAAACCGTGGCCATCGTGGAGGGCCGTCTGGTCCTGGGAACCTGGCAGGCGGTCTTTTTCTGCGAGTTTGACGGCCCGCGCCGGCGGCAGCTGCACGTGCGGATCTGGGAGGGGGCCTTCAAGGAATAAACCATGCCCCAAATGGATGAAACCGACAGGGCGATCCTGAACCGCATCCAGTCCGACTTCCCCTTGACCACGCGACCTTATGCGGCCATTGGCGAGGAGTTCGGGCTAAGCGAAAAAGAGGTTTTGGAACGGCTGGCGCGCTTGAAAGCCAGGGGCATCATCCGGCGCATCGGGGGCAATTTTGTCCCGGACAAGCTGGGGTTCGTCAGCACCCTGTGCGCTGCAACCGTGCCTGAAGACCAGGTGGCGGCCTTCAGCGCGGTGGTCAATGCCTATCCCGGGGTGACGCACAATTATCAGCGGGACAACCACTTCAATATCTGGTTCACTTTCATCGCCCCGTCGATGGACGAAATCACGTCAAACCTCTCCGAAATTTCACGGAAAACCGGGATCACCGGGATCCTCAACCTTCCGGCCACGCGTGTGTTCAAAATCAAGGCCCATTTCGATCTCTGATGGCCAGACTGCGGCCCTTTTACCGGCACCCCTTGCCCATGCTGAACGACCTTCGGATTGCAGTGGTTGTGTTTCACTCTCAGGCCGATTCGCCGGCCGTCAATCTGGAACGGACCGTCACCTGGTGTCAAAAGGCGGCTGCCGCCGGTGCCGACTTGGTCTGCTTCCCGGAGCTCAATATCCCCGGCTACGATATCTCCCCGGGCGCCCGGCCGCAGGCCGAGTCGATCCCCGGGCCCACCAGCCGCCGGCTGTCGGAAGTGGCGGAGGACCTCAACATCACGCTTTTGGCCGGCCTGATCGAGAAGGGCGTGGGGGTAGGGCAAGTATTTGCCGCCCAACTCGTCACCGTCCCCGGGAGAGCGCCGCAAACCTATCGCAAACTGCACCTCCCGCCGCCGGAGATCGGCCGCTATAGCGCCGGTGATCAGGTGCCGCTTTTCACCACCAAGGGGTGGCGCTTCGGGGTTCAACTCTGCTACGACGCGCATTTCCCGGAGCTTTCGACCAGCATGGCCCTGGCAGGGGCCGACCTGATTCTGATGCCGCATGCCTCGCCCCGGGGGACCCCCGCGGGCAAACTGACCTCCTGGTGCCGCCACCTGCCGGCGCGCGCTTTTGACAACGGCGTTTTTGTCGTGGCCGTCAATCACGTCGGCGCAAATGGACGCGGGCTGCACTTTCCGGGGGTGGCGGTGGCCATCGGGCCCTCCGGCGAGATTCTGGCGCAAAGCTTGGGCGCCGAAGAAACGATGATGCGCGTGGACTTGAAGCGCAGGGACCTGGAAAACATCCGCGGGCACCGCATGCGCTACTTTCTGGCCCAGCGGCGGGCGGATCTCTTCGGCGGTTGAACGCCTTTGGGTTGAGGGGCGAAAAGCGGCGGCGCACCGCAGCGGTGGCCGGATTGCGGGAATTTGGATGCGATGAAAGGAGAACGACATGCGGGGCAGCCGTGGCCGGTGGCAGATGTGGCTCCTGGGTGCAAGCCTGGCCGTGATTTTTACCCTGGCGAGACCCGCCATGGGCGAGAGCCCCTGCGACGTGGCGCACCCACTCGCCCCGCCCCAGGGACACTACATCGGCCGCTGCCCCAACTGCGGCATGCAGCGCGCCATGTGGGCCAGGACCTGGGTTACATTTGAAAATTCAAGCGGGTCCCAGGCCGTCTGCTCGCTGCACTGCCTGGCGGATCTGGCCGTCAAATCCGGCGAGGACCCCCGCCAGGTGAAGGTCGCGCTCTACCTCGAGCCGCAGAAGATGGTCTCCGCCGAGGAGGCCGTTTTCGTGATCGGCTCACGCGCCAAGGGGACGATGACCGCCGAGAGCAAGCTGGCGTTTGCATCGGCTGCAGCGGCGCGGTCGTTCGCCGCCAGCTGCGGTGGCCGACCGTTTGACTTTGGCGCAGCGCTGGCGGCCGCCAAGGCCGGTCTGACAGCTGAAAACCGGGTGATCGAACGGCAGCGGCTGGCGACGGGTAAAATAGTGCTGCCGGTCGATGGCCGGGACGAATGTCCCGTCTGTCAGATGCTCCCCGCGCGTTACCCCCGCCATCAGTGCCAGGTGGTCGGGGCTGAGGGACGCGTCCGCCATTTTTGCTCGACCCAGTGCCTCTTCGTGTTTCTGGAAAACCCGGGGGCCTACGGCGCATCGGCGGGCGGGCCGTTCTGGGCTTGGGTCAAGGATCTCGCCAGCGGGGAGTGGATCAGCGCCGCGACCGCCTATTTCGTGGTGGGCAGCCGGTTCTTGGGGCCCATGGGGTTTGAGGCCCTGCCATTTGGTCGCCGCGCGGATGCCCAACCCTTTGCCCAAACAAACGGCGGGCGGGTCCTGGGCTTCAGGGAGGTGCGCCCCGATCGACTCGCGCCCGAGGGGCAGGGGGCGCGTCCATGAGGCGCGGTCGGGTGAATCACAGGGGCGGCAGCGGGGGGACGGCAGGCGTGTAGGCGAGGCCGAGCTGACCGGCGGAGCGGGTGAAGGTCACCCCTAAGGGCGGCAGGGTCTGGGTGAGGGGGCGGCCAAACAGAAAATCCAGCTGATCGGGCGTGACCTTGCCCTTTTCCACCAGAACCTCCCGCAGGCTGAGGTCGTAGCGGACCATGGCCATCAGGGCGGCGCTGGCTTCGGGATTCAAACCCTGCGGCCCGGCTTTTGAAAGCAGGTGCCGAATTTGCCCATGGTCGACCCGCTGGGCGTGGGTCAGGACAAGGTCCCAGAGGCCGTCAATCCCGGCGATCAAATCGCGGCGGGTCAGGCGGCCGCGGGTATACATGGCCGTCAATTCGCGGGGGTCCCAGCATTTGAGAACCCGGCATTCCGCCGGCCGGTTCTCATAGATCCGACATTTCTGCGCGGCAGGATCGAAAAAAACGCAGGTCCAGCTCCGCCCCTGTCCCCTGATCTTGATGATGTCCTCTGAAACGCCGCACAGATGGCCCGCCACATTGTCCATCGCCAGTTCCCCTTCACGCAGGGTGTAAAGAAATCGGACGCCGATCATCCCCTGGGCGACCAGCGGCTGGTCTTCGACATGCAGGGCAGGGCCCCCTTTCAGGCAGCACGCGCCGCAGCGGCGGCAGCTGGTCAGAGGCTCGGGTGTGGATGGCCGGTGGAAGCGCGTCATTGGCGGCATTTCAGGTTGGGGTCTCGGAAAACAACAGTGACGGGTCCTGCCGATTTTGCGAAGACCGGCGGCGGGGGTCTAATTTTGAATTCCCCCGCTCCGGGGATTATCCGGTTCTGCCGTCATCGCAGGGCTCGCCTTGGTCTTTCCGCCCGGCATGTTCGGCGGTGCCGGAAAGGGTGCAGCTGGGATCCTTTCCAGGCGGTGTTTTCTGGGGTGCCACCGCCGCCGCGTCCTCGGGCGACACCGTTACCTGGGGCAGTTCCTGCTCGGCCAGCGCCTTGAGCTTGAGGTAGCGTTGCTGGTATTCGGTTTCCAGCAGGGCATCCAGCCTGGCGGCCTCTTCCGGGAAGGTCTGTTTCAGGGAGGCGTAGCGGACTTCGCCTGCCAGAAATTCCTGGAGCGACCCATCGGGTTCCTTGGAATCCAGGATAAACGGGTTTTTGCCCTCCGCCTTAAGCAGCGGGTTGTAGCGGTAAAGTGGCCAGTAACCGCTTGCAACCGCCAAGCGGGATTCCTCCTGGCTGCGCCCCATGCCTTTTTTGATACCGTGGTTGATGCAGGGCGAGTAGGCCATGATCAGGGAGGGGCCGTCATAGCTTTCGGCCTCGCAGATCGCCTTCACCAGCTGCTGTCTGTTGGCGCCCATCGCCACGTTGGCGACGTAGACGTAGCCGTAGGACATGGCCATGGCGCCAAGGTCCTTTTTGGCGGTTTTTTTGCCGGAAGCGGCAAATTTGGCCACGGACCCGGTGGGGGTCGACTTTGAGGATTGGCCGCCGGTGTTGGAGTAGACCTCGGTATCGAACACCAGAATATTGATGTCTTCGCCCGAGGCCATCACATGGTCGATGCCGCCGAAGGCGATGTCGTAGGCGGCGCCGTCACCGGCAAATACCCAGAATGATTTCTTGGTGAAAAGCCGGGACAGGCTCTCGATGTCCTGGATCAACCGGTTCTCATTGAAGTGGGGCAGCAGCAGTTTGAGTTGATCACCGCAGGTCCGAGAGACCACCGGATCTTTCATGGCGTCCAGCCAGTTTTTCAAAGCACTTTTGAATTTGTGCGGGAAATCCTCCTCCAGGGCTTGGCCCACCAGGTCGGCCAATCGACGGCGCTGCTGGAAATGCCCCAAAAACATTCCGTAGGTGAATTCCGCCGGGTCCTCGAAAAGTGAGTTGGCCCAAGTAGGCCCGAAACCGTCCTGGTTG
>JAABRJ010000030.1 GCA_011390985.1 Desulfobacteraceae bacterium | reverse complement strand
GCGAAGGGCCCCTTTACGACCCCATGTGCGGCTCCGGAACCCTGCTGAGCGAAGCCCTGATGCATTACTGCCGCCTGCCGGCCGGGATGCTGCGCAAGTGCTTCGGTTTCGAACGCATGCCCGACTTCGAGCCGGAGGTCTGGCAGACGGTCCGGGAAACGGCCCAGGTGGCCGTCCGGCCGCTGCCCGAGGGCCTGATCGGCGGCAGCGACATCTCCGGCCAGGCGGTATCGGCGGCCCGTGCAAACCTCGCCAACCTGCCCTACCGCCACCGGGTCCGCCTGAAGACCGCAGCCTTCGAGAATCTTCGCAGCCTGGAAAACCAGACCATCGTCTGCAACCCCCCATACGGCATCCGGCTGGGCAGACCCCAGGAAATGGCGCCCCTCTACCGGGCCCTGGGAGATTTTCTCAAACAACGCTGCAAAGGCGCCACAGCCTACATTTTCGTTGGAGACCGCGAGCTGCTCAAGCATGTCGGCCTCAAGCCGGGCTTTCGCCACCCCATCAAAACCGGCGGGCTGGACGGCCGCCTGGTGAAATACGAGCTGTTTTGAGGAAGCCATGGCGCCGCCTGAGCCCACAGCCCCCACCCAACTGCCCGGCGACGTGCGGGTCTTCACCCTGCCCGGCGGCTGGACCGTTCTGGCCGGCAAAACCGACAGCGCCAACGACCGTCTGAGTCTGAAGCTGGCCGGCCCCAACGACTGGTGGTTTCACGTGCGCGGCATGCCCGGCAGCCACGTGCTGCTGCGGGTGCCGGCGGGAACCGAACCGGAGCGTGCGGTCCTGAAGCAGGCTGCGGCGATCGCCGCCTACCTCAGCAAGGCGCGCGAGGGCGGGGTGGTGGCGGTCTCCGGCACCCGTGCGCGCTACGTGACCAAACCGCCGCGCGCCAAGCCCGGGACCGTCGCCATCCGCAGGGAAACCGTTTTCAAGGTCCGCCCGGCGCTGCCCCGTGAATAAGCCCGGGCGGGTTTCACCAGAGGAGGCCGACCCCGTGACGCGGACCATCACGGCCATCAAAATTCAGGCCCGCAACCCCGAGCGGGTCAACGTATATCTCGACGAGCGCTACGCGTTTGCCCTCAGCCTGAACACCGCCCAGGGGCTCTGCAGGGGTCAGTCCCTGAGCGCCGGCGAGATCGCCCGCCTCAAAGCCGCCGACCAGCCCGCCGCGGCCTTTGACCGCGCCCTGCGGTTTCTGGCCCGCCGCCAGCGCAGCATCCGTGAAGCCGAGAGCTATCTGCGCCGCAGCGGCTACCCGGCAGCGGTGGTCGGCGCGGTCATCCAGCGCCTGCGGGAATACCGCTATCTGGACGACGCTGAATTCGCACGCCGATGGGTGGCGGACCGGGAACGCTTCCGCCCCCGCAGCGGCCGGGCCCTGCGCTGCGAGCTGCGCCAAAAAGGGGTTGGCAGCCACGAGATCGACCAGGCCCTGGCCGGTTTGGATGAGGCCGCCTCGGCCCGGGCGGCCCTCCGGGGGTGCCTCAAACGCTGGCAGGCGCTGGCACGCCAGGATTTCAAAGCGAAGGTTTACGGGTTTTTAGAACGACGCGGCTTCAGCTATGAGATCGCTGAAACGGTCTTTGAAGCGGCATGGGAGGCGCGCGGAGACCGGGCGCCGTGGGAGCCTTCGGCAGAGGAATAATGTCCCCGGCCCAGCCGGGGTCCGGAAAAGAGCGCCAACGGGCACGCGCGAAGGGTAAACACGCCTTATCTCAGCCCCTCTTTTGCGAGCGCCGCCTGAATGGCCTGCGGGTCAAACCCGCTGATTTGACGCTCACCGATCAGAATCAGGGGCACCCCCCGGCCCCCCAGGCTCTGGAAACGGCGACGGGCATCTTCCGAGGCATTGACGTCATGTTCCTCGAATGCGACGCCTTTCTGGTTGAAATAATCCTTGGCTTTGACGCAGTAGCCGCAGCCGGGGGCCGAGAACATCACCACCCGGGCGCCGCCCGCGGGCCGGGGCCCGTTTTGGGTGCCGCCGCCGGTGAAGAAGTCATTGCGCCGGCTGATACCCGAAACCACCGCCGCCTGCTGCCGGGTTTCCAGCTGCCTGCGGTAAGCGCGCCGCACCTCGAGGCTTTTCTGGTCATCGAGCGCCTGGGGCGGCGCATCGCCGAAGTGTTTGACGCCCTTGGCATCCACCCAGATAAACACATCGGCCCGCGCGGGCCCATCGAGCAACAAAGACAGCAGCAGCAGCAAAATGGTTTTTACGATCCGCTTCACGTGTGTTATTTCCCGTTTTGAGGTTGGTGTTGGCCCTTTATCGGCCGGGCAGGGGCGGCCCTTGACGGTTGCATGCCAACGCTTTTCAGTCCCGACGGCTGACCGGGGACGACAGTCTGAGATGCAACAGTTGACCCCGGCCGCAAAAACTTTTAAAAACAAGCGGGCCGACCGCTCCCGGCCGGCCGCATCAGCGGACCCAAAATTTTTGGCAAACACCTGGCCAGACCATCTGGCCGCCCGTGGCCGACGCGCACGGGCGGCGCTGGAGACCCCCATGGACTGCAAAAAAGAAAAGAACTTGGAACACTGCAACTGCACCTACGATCCCTGCAGCCGCAAGGGCATCTGCTGCGAGTGCCTTCAGTATCACCTCAAGATGCGCCAGCTGCCGGGCTGCTGCTTTCCCAAGAATGCCGAGGCGACCTTCGACCGTTCTTTCGAACATTTCGCCCGCCTGGTCCAGACCGGCCGGGTCTAAAGCGCCCCGCCGGGGCCTCGCAGGCCCTGCGCCACGACAACCCGCCGGTCCGCCGACGACGGCAGAATGAAGTTGCATGCCCGATATCCTCCTGATCCAGCCGCCCATCCGCGATTTTTACCTGACCGCCAAACGCACCGTCCCCTATGGTCTGGCCGCCCTGGCGGCAGCCGTTCGCCAGGCGGGGTTCACGGTGCGGATCCTGGACGGCCTGGCCACCCGCAAAACCCGGCCCGCGCCCCTGCCGCCTGAAATGGCGTACCTGGCTGACTTCTATGGCCGGCCCGATGTTTCGCCCATGGCCCTTTTCCACCATTTTCGCCACTACGGCTGCAGTTTTGCCCATATCGGCCGCAAGGCCGGCGATTCCGGCGCCTTCCTGGTGGGAATCGCCTCGCTTTTCACGGCCTACAGCCATGAGGCCCTGGAAACCGCCCGCAGCGTCAAGTTTTTTCTGCCCGGCTGCAGGGTGGTTCTCGGCGGCCATCATCCCACGGCGCTGCCCGCCGACGCCATGGCGTGCCCGTCGGTGGATTTCGTGATCCGGGGCGAAGGCGAGGTTGCCCTGCCGCGGCTGGCGCACGCCCTGCGGGCCGGCGGCGCCCTGGAAAGCGTGCCGGGGGTGGTCTTTCGCCGGCCCGACGGCAGCCTGCATGTCAGCCCGCCCGCCGTGGTGGCCGACCTCGATGGCTGCCCGCAGCCCGCCCGGGACCTGATCGATGACCGTTTCTATCGCCGCCACCGGCGCGGCAGCACCGTGGTGGTGGCCAGCCGGGGCTGCCCGATGGCCTGCAGCTACTGCAGCTTGAGCCGCTTCTCGGGCATCCCCTACCGCCGCCGCGCGGTGGCATCGGTGCTGGCGGAAATCGACACGGCGGTGAATGCCCACGATGCCGGTTTCATCGACTTCGAGGATGAAAACCTGGCCCTGGACAAACCCTGGTTGATGGCCCTGCTGGCCGGCATCCGGGCCCGCTTCGACGGGCAGGGGCTGGAGCTGCGGGCCATGAACGGCCTTTTCCCGCCTTCGTTGGACGCCGAAATGGTGGCAGCGATGCGTGCGGCCGGCTTCCGGGTGCTCAACCTGGCCCTGGCCACCACCGACCGTCGGCAGCTGGCGCGCTTTCGCCGCCCGGATGTGCGCCGCGCCTTTGAGAGCGCCCTCGCGCTGGCCGCCGCCAACCGCCTCGAGACCGTGGGCTACATCATCGTCGGCGCGCCCGGCCAGCGGGCCGCAGAAAGCCTGGCCGACCTCTGCTACCTGGCCGAACGCCGGGTCCTGGCCGGGGTTTCGCTCTTTTACCCCTCTCCCGGCAGCCTGGATTTCGCGCGCTGCCGGCAAAAGGGTCTGCTGCCGGCCCACCCGTCGCTTTTGCGCGCCACCGCCCTGCCCCTTTCGGACACCACCACCCGCCTGGAGGGCGTTACGCTGCTTCGCCTGGGCCGGCTGCTCAACTTCCTCAAAGCCCTGGCGGCAGACGGGGAGCCCCTGCCGCAGCCCGCCGAGTTTGAGCGCAGCCTGCCGCCGGACACCGACCGGCGGGAGCTGGGGCGCCGGTTGGCCGGCTGGTTCCTCTACGATGGGCGTCTTCGGGGGGTTACCCCCGAGGGCGAGGTCTACGCGCACCACGTCGACCGCGCCCTGGCCGAGGGGTTTGCAGAGGTCTTGCCGACCCTCCGGATCTGCCCCCCCGGGGACCGGCGCCAAGATTTAGGTTGACGCCGCCGACCGGTCTCTCTTAAAATCTTCGGGGTTACCGAAAGTGAGCGGTGGGTCTTTTGCCCCGCAAACCAAACCAGAATCAAACGGGATGACGCATGAAGATCTACACCGGCGGGGGCGATCAGGGTAGAACCAGTCTTTTCAGCGGGGAACGGGTCTTCAAGGCCCATGCGCGCATCGACGCCTACGGCGACGTCGACGAACTCAACTCCGTGCTGGGCGCCCTTGCAGCCGCCCTGCCGGACCAGGCCGCCGAGATCGGTACGAAAATCGCCGGCCTGCAGGCTGATCTGATGAAAGTCGGCGCCTGGCTGGCCACCTCACCGGGGTCCCCGGCCCTGGCGCAGATCGAAGCGCTGACGACGGCGGATGCCGCGGCCCTCGAAGCCGCCATCGACCAGCTGGATGCGGACCTGCCCCCCCTGCGCAGCTTTATCCTGCCGGGCGGACACCCGGCCGCGGCCTGGGCCCACATGGCCCGCACCGTTTGCCGTCGGGCCGAACGCCGGGTGGTCGGATTGGCCGATGCCGCCGGCGACCCCTCCCGGCAAGACCATTTCGCCGGGCTCCTGGTCTACCTCAACCGGCTGTCCGACTACCTGTTCGTGCTGGCCCGTTACCTCAACCATGTCACCGGCATCCCCGACCGCATGTGGAAAAAATGAACTCCGGCCTCGCCCCTTCCACGAACGGCTCGGCGGAAGTCTATGCGGTCCGGCTGCTCAAACGCCGACGGCTGGACGGGGGCACCTTTGAGTTCACCCTCAGCCGCCCCGACGGCTTCAGCTTCCGCGCCGGCCAACGCATCCGCTTCGAACACCCTACCGGTGAGCGCGACTATTCGCTCGTAAACGGCCCGGCCGCAACTGAACTGCAGGTGTGCGTGCGCATCGTGCAAGACGGACATTTCACCCCGCGCCTGGCCCGCGCCGCCATCCACAGCCGCTTTGACATCTCGGGGCCCCACGGCTATTTCATCTTTCAGCCGGCCGCCCGCCCGGCGGTTTTCGTGGCCACCGGGACCGGCATCGCCCCTTTCATTGCCATGGCCCGTTCGGGCGTCCGGGGATTTAGGCTGCTCCACGGCACCCGCACGGCCGATGGGCTTTACTATCAGGCCGAGCTGCGCGCGGCCGCTGCGGGCTATGTGGCCTGCCTCTCCGGGGCAGCGGCAGCCGCCGCAGCGCCCCCAGACGCCTTCGCAGGCCGGGTGACCGCCTACCTTGCCGCGCACCTGGCACCCGGGGCCTATGACTTCTATCTGTGCGGACGCAGCGAAATGATCCGCGACGTCACCCTGCTCGTGGACCGGCGCTTTCCGGCGTCCCTGGTCTACTCGGAAATTTTCTTCTGATGCCCATGCGCCGCCCCCTCGCCCGCACGGTCATTCTGGCGTTTCTGGGGCTGGCGCTGCTGCTGGTGGTCGGCGGAAGCGCCGAACGGGCGATGGACGCCTGCGGCCTCGAGGCGGTTGCGCACGCCAATGCGCGCTACCTGGAAGACGCTCTGACCCAGTCCCTTAAAACCTTTGCGGTCCTCTCCAGCCTCAAGGTGGGGCTCGCGGTCGTGGAGGGCACCGAGGTGGGCGTGGGCTTCGGTCTTGAAATCGGCGACGTCGTCCAAGCGGCCTACGACTTTGTCGACATTGCCTGGCGCACGGTCATGGGCGCCGGCGTCATCCTGGTGGGAACGCGCTTCCTGCTGGAGGCCGCCCGGCTGGTGGACGGCTGGCTGCTGGCCTTGACCCTGGCCGGGCTGCTGCTGACCCTGGCGGTGCGCTGGTGGCTCCCGCGCTGGACCGGCCTGCATCAAACCCTGCGGGATGCCAGCCTGCTGCTGGCCGTCCTGACAGCGGCCTTTTACGTGGTGCTGCCGCTTTCGGTCAGCGGCGGGGGGATGCTGTCGGCGCGGATCACCGCTCCGGTAATGGCCGAAGCCGAAAGCGGCCTGGAGACCCTGCGTGCCAAGCTCTTCCCCGAGGAGGCGGCCGACGAAAAGGGGTTTTTGGCCCGCTGGAGCGACACCCGTAAACAAATCGACCGGCTGGCGGCGACCATCAAGGAGAAAACCGCCGCCCTGATGGTCATGGGCCTCAAGCTGATCGCCGGCTACCTTTTCGACTGCATCGTCTTCCCGCTGGCCCTTTTCATTTTTCTCCTCTGGGCGACCCGGCTGATTGCCCGCCACCTTTTCGGTCTGCAGAAACGCCAGGAGCGCATGGACGATCTCGAGGCGGTGCTGCACAAGACCGGCCTGACGCGAGTTTCCAGCACCCCGCCAAGGGCGCGACGGTTCGTGCGCCGCGGAGGGTGAAACCACCCCAAAGCGAGGCGATATGGCAAAACGCTACTGGCTGATCAAGTCGGAACCCACGGCGTACGCCCTTGACGATCTGGCACGCCAGACCGACCAGACCGACCACTGGGACGGCGTACGCAACTACCAGGCGCGCAATTTCTTGCGCGACGAGATGCAGGTGGGCGACGGGATCCTCTTTTACCACAGCCGGTTCAAGCCGGCCGTGGTCGGTACGGCCACGGTGGCGCGTGCCGGCTACCCGGATCACACCGCCTGGGATCCCCACAGCGACCATTACGACCCAAGGAGCACGCCCCAAAACCCGATCTGGTTTATGGTGGACATCCGCTTCGCCTCGCGCTTCAAACGCCCCCTGCCCCTGTCCGAGTTGCGCCGCATCCCCGGACTCGCGCACATGATTCTTCTGCGCCGCGGCAACCGGCTGTCCGTGATGCCGGTCAGCGCCCAGGAGTTTGAGATCATCGTCGCAGCGGGCGCAGCAGCCGGCTGAGCCGCGCGCAGCAGCCGGCCTGCGGCGTCCCCCGGCGCCGACAAGCACCCCGGACGGCCGCCGCCGACCCGCCAGATCGACCGCCAACCCTCGAAAGGACCCGCGCATGTTTGCCCAAATCCAGGAAGCCGCCCAGCGCCTGCGGGGCCATGCCCACATCACCCCGCTGATGACCTCCCGCACCCTCGACCAGCGGGTGGGGGCGGCAGTTTTTCTCAAATGCGAAAACTTCCAGCGCACCGGGTCCTTCAAATTCCGCGGCGCCTTCAACGCCATTTCGCGGTTGTCGCCAGCGCAGAAGACCCGCGGGGTGGTGACCTTTTCTTCCGGCAATCACGCCCAGGCGGTCGCCCTGACCGGGCGGCTGCTGGGCATCGCCGCCACCGTCGTGATGCCGGTCGACGCGCCGGCCATCAAGCGCGCCGCCACCGAAGCCTACGGCGCCACGGTGATCGCCTACGATCCCGGCCGCGACGACCGCGAAGAAATCGCCCACCGCCTGGAGGTCGCCCAGGGCTGCACCCTGATTCCGCCCTTCGACCATCCGGACGTCATCGCCGGACAGGGCACGGCCGCCCTGGAACTCCTGCAAGCGCTGGAGCGGCTGGACATGCTGCTCGTACCCTGCGGCGGCGGCGGCCTCCTGAGCGGATCGGCGATCGCCGCCAAAGGCATCCATCCTGCCTGCCGGGTGGTGGGCATCGAACCGGCGCTGGCCGACGACGCCACCCGCTCCTTTCACAGCGGCCGCCTGCACACCGTCCACAATCCTCCCACCATTGCCGACGGCACGCGCACGCCGTCCCTGGGGCGTCTGACGTTCCCGCTTGTCCGAGAGCACGTCGACGATATGCGGACCGTTTCGGAAGATGCCATCATGGCGGCCGTGCGGTTTCTGTTTTTTCGGATGAAGCTGGTCGTGGAGCCCTCCGGCGCACTGGGGGCCGCGGCCCTGCTGAGCGGCGCCGTGAAGCCCCGCGGCCGCACCGGCGTTCTCCTGAGCGGCGGCAACATCGATGCGGCCACCATGGTCCGCATCCTTCAGTCCGAGGGCGAAAAAGATGCGACCTGCGCCAAGCAAGAGGGTCCTTGAGTTGCGGGGTGAAGTCTGATAAAGGGTCGGACATGTCCCGGCAGCCGCGGCGACCGACGTGTTTTTCCGGGGCCGACGGAGTTTTTCTGCATCGGTCT
>JAABRJ010000029.1 GCA_011390985.1 Desulfobacteraceae bacterium | reverse complement strand
CCGGCACGCCAAAGGAACCCCGGCGGGAAAGCGAAGACCCAAGAGTGCCGGCGGAAAATCCCCGCTCACCATCAAGGAACCGGTGAATCCCTTTCTTTTCGAACTCAAGCGCGCTTACTCGCCCCATCCCCAGGGCCTCCGGGTCGCACTGTTGAACTCCAATTTCAGGCACATCACCCTGGTTTTTAGAAAACCTCCGGCATCATCGCCAATTTTTTTTGTTTTCGCCCTTTTAGCGGGGATCTTCGCCCACTGACGACGATTGCCTCCGATTGGACAGGTGCGCCCTGTCGGTATTTCATGGAGACTTTGATGGCCAACTCCCCCCACGTTCTTGTCGTCGACGATGAGCCCTTGATGTGCCGCAGCCTGCAGCTGCTGCTGGAGCAGGAAGGCTACAGGGTCAGCACAGCTGGCAGCGCCGGCGATGCGCTTGAATTGTTGGCCGCAACCCCCTGCGATCTTTTTCTGGTGGACATCGGCATGCCGCTGATGGGCGGGATGGAGCTGCTGGCGGAAATCACCCTGCGAGTCCCGCAGGCACCGGTGATCATGATGACCGGCAATGTGTCGGTCGACTCCGCCCTCAACGCCCTTAAAAACGGCGCCTATGATTACATCAAAAAACCCTTCGAATCCGAAGATCTGGTCAAGTCCATCAAAAACGCCCTGGACCATCAGCGCCTCAAGATCGAGAACCACCTCATCCAGAAGCGCCTCGAAGCATCCGAAAAATGCTACCGCTTCATGGTCCAAAACTCCCCCGACATGATCTACACCCTTGACCGCCAGATGCGTTTCATCTTCGTCAATGACGCCTTTGAACGCCTGCTGGGCTATGGGCGCAGGACACTCGCCGGCAAGGACTTCATGAAGATCGTGCACCCCGCGGATCGCGAAAGGGCCCGATGGCTGTTCAGCGACCGACGCAGTGGCGAGCGGGTTGCGGCCGGCATTGAAATCCGCTTTTTGACCGCGGCCGACGCCGACCACTTTCTGGAATGTGAAGTCAAGCATACCCTCACCCAGCTGACCCAGGAGAATTTCCTCGAATTGCCATCCTACGAGGACTGCAGCGATGTCGCGGGCACCTACGGCGTCGCCCGGGACATCAGCTACCGCAAGCAGCTGGAATGCCAGCTGCGGCATGCCCAGAAGATGGAAGCCATCGGCACCCTGGCCGGCGGCATCGCCCACGACTTCAACAATATTCTGATGGGCATCCAGGGATACGCCTCCCTGGCACTGATGAGCCTGGATGACAGCCACCCGAGCTACGAGAAGGTGATCAACATCGAGGAACACGTTCAGAGCGGGGCGGAGCTGACCCGGCAGCTGTTGGGTTTTGCGCGCGGCGGCCAGATTGATGTCACGGTCATCGATCCGGTCGGCCTGATCGCGAAATGCGCCGCCATGTTCGGCCGCACCAAAAAGGAGATGACGATCTATACCCGCTTCCAGGAAGGTACTTGGCCGGTGGCGGCCGACCCCGGCCAACTCAAGCAGGTGATGATCAATCTCTTCGTCAACGCCTGGCAATCGATGCCCGGCGGCGGCGACCTGATTCTTAAAACCACCAACGCCAAGGTCACCCGCGAGCACCACGCCAGTTTGCCCCTGAAACCCGGCGACTACGTCAAAATCACGGTCAGCGATACCGGCAGCGGCATCGACCAGCGCATCCGCCACCGCATTTTTGAGCCCTTTTTCACGACCAAGGAGCGCGGCCGCGGGACCGGCCTGGGGCTGGCCTCGGCTTACGGCATCGTCAAAAATCACGGGGGCATCATCCAGGTGTTCAGCAAAGAGGGCATCGGCACCACTTTTGTCATCTACCTGCCCGCCACCCACACCCCCCCTGCCGAGGATGCCGCGGCACCGGCCAGGGACCTGGTTCACGGCCGCGAAACGGTCCTCATCGTGGATGACGAGGATCCGGTGATCGAAGTCACCCGCCAGATGCTGGGCCTCATGGGCTATAACGTCCTCACGGCCCGCAGCGGCGCCGAAGCCATCGAGGTCTTCACCCGGCATCGCCGGAACATTGACCTGCTGATTCTGGACATGATCATGCCCGATATGGACGGCGGAACCACTTTTGACCACATCAAGCAAATCGATGCCGACGTCAAGGTGCTGCTGTCCAGCGGCTACAGCCTGCGCGGAGAGGCCGAAAAAATCCTCGGACGCGGCTGCCGCGGCTTCCTCCAAAAACCCTTCAGCATGGAACAGATCTCCAAAAAAATCCGCGAGGTGCTGGGCTGAAGGGGCCTGCTGTCAGGCCGCTCGCGGCTGCCCGCGCGGACACCCGTCCGCAGCGCATCATCTTGACTTCACACGCTGAATTTGATAGGGCCACCTCCGGTCGCCGCCCTTCGAGTGTCCCGCCATCGCGGCTTGCCCCGACCCCGCCGAAAGAGATTTCAACCCTCGAAAAGACCGCATTTTTGACCCTGCCCGTCAGCATCCGAACCGGACGGGCCGAAGCGGATTGGTGCGAAGCGACATGGCACCTGTTGTGACCAAAATCGCGCTTGTGATGCTCGGCGGCAGTCTCGGCAGCGTCTGCCGCTACCTGTTGGCCCTTTCGGCCACCCGCCTGATGGGCACCCGCTTTCCGTATGGCACGCTGGCGGCCAACCTGACCGGCTGCCTTCTCATCGGGATGGCCTTTGCGCTCTCAGACCGGGTTCAGCTTTTCTCCCCGTCCGCCCGGCTATTTTTCATGACCGGCTTTCTCGGCGGACTGACCACCTTTTCCACCTACGCCCTCGAAACGGCCAGCGGCATCCGCAGCGGCGCGGGGCTCATGGCTGTCGCCAACGTGCTCCTCAACAACCTCTGCGGTCTCCTGCTCGTTCTGGCGGGAATGTGGCTGGTGAACGCCGTCTTCAAGTGGGATTAGACACCTTCCGCCAGCCGCCGGAGACATCGAAAGCGCCTGGGCAGAAGGGGCCCGGGTTAAGCGGGTTCGGTGACCCCTTTGCGGCTTTTGGCCTCCCGCTGCCCCGACTGCCAGGGTCAGCCTGTCAGCGGCGGGTGGCCTCTTTTTGGCAAATTATGAATTTTTTTTCCTATTTTTTCATCTGATCTTCCCTGCCCCTCCCCACCCCCAACCGCGGGGATGCCAACCAACCAATCGACTTTTAAAGAAAAAATCCGTTCGATAGCTTGGGCATTTAAATTGCTTGTGAGTCCTGGCAAAGAAGAGCGGCATCGGCCGGAAATTCTGCCAGGGGGGCGTCTCCCCGGGTTTTCGCCGCCGGCCCGGCCCACGCCGCCAGCGCATCACGCCCGACCGGGTAGGACGGCCTGGATCCGAGGTCGGAGTTTTGAACGAACTGGCGGCCAATCTCCGGCATCGATGCACCGAATTGAACCGCAAACCGGGAAAAAAACATGGACCCAACCACGTCTGTCCCCCCCCTGCAGGCCGCGAGCGCCTGG
>JAABRJ010000028.1 GCA_011390985.1 Desulfobacteraceae bacterium | reverse complement strand
TCGCCGATGGCCGTTATCTGAAGCAGAGCGCATCGGGGCTGAAGGACGCCCGGGGCCCAGTACGGGAATACCCCATATCCGATCTCGGCCGCTACCTGCTGGCCCCCCACCCAATCGAAATTGAAAAAAAGCTGGTCGGCTGCGAAGTGGTTTACCCGCCCGGTTGGCGTCAGTCGGGCGCTTACCGCCTGCGCCGGCTGCTGCCCCACCGCGAAGACGCGACGTCCGCCGGTCCGTTCGTCCCCTCGGAGGTGCTCCTATCGGAGTGCAGCAGCGGCACCCCCGCGCTCCAGGACCCGGATCTGGAGGCGCACCTTGTGCGGCTGGAGGCCGCGCTCAAACCTTACGACCCTGTCCTGCTCCGGTTGGATGGCTTGGAGTCGAAACGCGTGGCCGACCTCAAAGGGGTGTGCGCGGATGCGGGCGGCCAGCGCTCCCGTCTCAACCTGCGGGGCAGTCTGAAGGAAAAGCGCGACTACATCGCCAAACACTTGAACCGGCCGGTGAAGGTCATGGTTGAAAAAGCCCACCTGACCGACGGCTTGTTTGAATTGCAAGGCTTTGATTTCAAGAACTTTGACACCAGCAAGAGCCATCGCCTGATTCGTTTCCAGGGGCCATCCAAGGGGCAAGCCTGGGTTTTGAACAGGGACGGCAGCATCGCCTTCCAGGTGGAGGATATCCGCCTTTTGCACTATCTTCAGCTGTTCCAGCAGGCCATTGACGCCACCCCGACCTTCAGGGACGCCCTCGAGGCCTGCACCCTGGGCGGGGCCCGAGCCTTCAAGCTTTACTTTAACCAACACCTTGAAATCGACTACGCCAAAGCCGGGCTGCCGGCCCTCTACCAGAGCGTCGTCCAAGCCCATCCCCTGAACTCCGAGACCCGGCGGGCGCTGATTGATTCCCTCAACCAGCTGCAGTACGGGATCGCCTTCAATTACCTGCCCCAAGCCGGCGCCGGTGCGCAAAAGCTCTTCACCCACATCGCCGTGATGCACGACCTCCGCGCTTTGGACCCGCTGCGGGACGAACTGCCGCTGGTCTATTCCGAGATCACCAAGCGTGCGTGGGTGTCCGAGGCCGGGCGCTATTACCTGCTGGATGCCATCAAGGGGGGCAAGAATGAGCAGTAACTACTCCGCTAACGATTACCGCTGGATTCAGGAGCTGCTGGGCTATCCAGAAAAACTGGAAAAGCGCCTCGCCTTTTTCCATGACACCGCCGACATCCGCCTCCCCGAAGACCCCATCGAACGGGTCATTTTTCAGGACCGGGCCAAAGCGGCCATCCGCAAAATCGCCCACAGCAAGGGCCACATCCTGATGGTCGGCCGCCCGGGAACCGGCAAGTCCCTCTTGGCCGACATGTTCCGCGAAGTGCTGGAGCGCTCCATGGGGGATTACCTGCGGCCCCAAACCGCCATTGCGGCCTATCCCGGGAAGGACAAGAACCATGTCCGTTTTGCCTACGAGGCCCCCGAAAAACTCGACCAGCGCCTGGAGGGCATCGGTCGCGAGATCGAGGCCGCGGCCCAGAATGGCGACGACTTCAGCCTCGACGTGCAGATCAGCGCCGTGCGCAAGGTCAAGAACGGTCTGGTCTGGGGAGCCGCACTGAGCGCCCTGACGGGCCTGTTTTTCCCCCCGGCCTTGATTGCCACCGGTCTGTGCGGCATGGGAGCGATCTTTCTTTTCATGCAGGAAAACAATCACCGCGCCCAGGAGCACATCCAGCGTCAGGGAGCCGGCGGGCGGCGCCTGCTGGTCAAACAACTCACCGATCAGCTGCCCGAAGTGCTCTACGACCCGCGCCGCGACCGCGAACTCATGGCGCGGGTATCCGAACCCGATGCCCGCAGCATGAAAGGCGGTTTCCGCCATGATCCCTACCAGTCCGGCGACCTGCAGACCCCGGCGCACAGACGCGCCTACCTCGGGGCGCACGCGCGTGCGCCGATCATTTACATCGACGAACTCAAAACCCTCGTCAAGGTCGGGTATATGGCCGACCTGCTTGAGATCATGCAGAACCAACGCTACGTCCTCGAGGGGGGCCGCAACACCGGCAGCGGTGCGGCCGACCGCTCGGAAAACCACCTCAAGGCCGACAACATCATCATTGCATGCTGCAACCACGACACCCTGACCTACCTCCAGTCGGAAGGCGACGGCGCGTTTCTCAGCCGAATCGAAGACCGCGGGGAAATCATCCAGATGGAAAGCGCCGTTGCCGAGAGCCCGGAAACCGTCCGCCAGGTGGCTCAGTATATCAAGCAGGAAATCGACAGGTTGGCAAAGGAGTTCGAGCGGGTTTGGGGTGACATCATCTCACGGGAAGGCCACGCGGGGGTCCGCCGGCGCAGCGAACATATTTTTGGTCGCAGACTTCCCCGGGAATACACTCTCACGGCCCGTGAGTTTTCCCGCGGGGCGGTGCTCGAGGTCATCCGCGAGCTACGCTGCCGCGCGGCCGACGGCAAGCTGAGCGCCATCCTGCGGCCGGTCAACGGCATCATCCGGACCGCCGAACACGATGCGATCCTGGAAAACGCCGACCGCGTCGAAGCCGTCCACGTGCGCCGGGCGCTGGCGGTGCACCTGAGTCTGGAAGGAACCCTCAACCGCGAAATCCAGGAGCACAAGAAGGACCTCAAAAAGTACATCAGCGCCATGACCGATGCCGTCGGCTACGTGGTGGGGCTGGCGGTGGTCCAGTCGCGCTCCAGCGGCCAGATGTACGGCCAGCCGCTGCCGATCCACTGCCAGATCAGCGCCGGCGCATCCGACACGGTCATCGCCCCCGGCAAAACCGGCGATATCGCCAAGGCCGCGGCCCAGAACGTGCGCGCGTCGATCAAGAAGGTGCTCAAAACCATCGGGGCGCCGCATGTGGGCTACGAAATGCACGTGGAATACATCCAGGCCCACGGCGGGGTGGAGGGCGACAGCGCCTCGGTGGCCATGGACGTCGCCCTGATCTCGGACTTCATCCAACAGCCGGTCAACCAGACCTACGGGGTGACGGGCTCCCTCACCGGCGACATCATCCTGGCGGTCGGCGGGGTCACGGAGAAGCTGCGCGCCATCATGGATCCCGACCTCGGCATGCTGGGGGCCTGCATCCCCTGGCAGAACAAACACGACATCGAACCCCTGCTGATCAACGCCCAATTCGAATACACGCAGCTGGAGGAGATCCCCGGCATCCGAATCTTCCGCGAACAAGCCCGCCAGGCGCCGTTCGACATCTTTTTCTGCAGAACCAAGTACCACGCCTACACGGTCCTGATGGGGCTGAAGCGCGAAGCGGTGGAGCTCCGGATGACGGCCAGAACCCGCAGGGATCTGGAAATGATCCAACGGATGCACCAGTTCGGCGAGGCTGCTGCGCCGGATGAATCTGCGGGTGCGAAAACCGCTGCGGCCGCATTTCAGGCCAGGGTGTAAAAAAAGGCCCAAAGGCTGGCCGGTTCGGCCGGCCCTGTGGGCCCCGTGAACTTCATATGCTTCAGGTCCGCTTGGGCGCAGACCCGCCACCTCAGGTGTCTTGCATCACCTTGCGCAGCACGTAAGGCAGGATTCCGCCGTTTTCGAAATAATCGACGTCCACGTCGGTGTCCAGCCGCGCACGCACCGTGAAGTCGACTTCACGGCCGTCATTGCGGACCGCCTTGACCATCAGATGCTTGCGGGGCTGCATGTTCTCAACCCCGGTGATCGCGTAGGACTCGGAGCCGTCGAGGCCCAGACTCTGCCAGCTGTCCCCGCTCAGGAACATCAGCGGCAGGACCCCCATGCCCACCAGATTGCTGCGGTGAATGCGCTCGTAGGATTCGGCGATGACCGCCCGGACGCCCAGGAGCGTGGTCCCCTTGGCGGCCCAGTCACGCGAGGAGCCGGTGCCGTATTCCTTGCCCCCCAGAACCACCAGGGGCACCCCTTCGGCCTGGTAGGCGCTGGCCGCCTCGTACACATAGACCTCGTCCGCATCCGGGAATTTACGCGTGAAGCTGCCCTCGCGGGGGGCCACCAGCTTGTTTTTGATCCGGATGTTGGCGAACGTCCCGCGCATCATGACCTCGTGGTTTCCGCGGCGCGAGCCGTAGGAGTTGAAATCGGCGGCCGCCACGCCCTGGTCGCGGAGATAGCGGCCGGCGGGGTAGGCCACGGGAATCGCCCCGGCCGGTGAGATATGGTCGGTGGTGACGCTGTCGCCTAAAACCAGCAGCGTCCGGGCCCCGCTGATGTTGCCGGGCTTTTTGAGGCTCAGGTCGAACCCCTGAAAGTACGGGGGGTTTTTAATGTAGGTGGATTCAGGCTTCCAGTCAAAGGTGGTGCTTTCGGTCACCGGCATGGCTTTCCAGAACTCGTCACCCTCGAAAATACGGCCGTACTCCTCGGCATAAAAGGCCTGTTTGACGTGCGTGTGGGTCAGCGCCGCGATTTCCTCGGCGCTAGGCCAGATGTCCTCGAGAAAGACCGGCTCGCCGTTGGGGTCGAACGAAAGCGGCTCCGCGGTAAGGTCGATATCGATCCGGCCGGCCAGGGCGAAAGCCACCACCAGCATCGGCGAGGCCAGGAAGTTGGCCTTGATGCTCTGGTGGATGCGGGCCTCGAAATTACGGTTGCCCGAGAGCACGGCCGCGACGGTCAGATCGTTTTCAGCAATAATCTTTTCGATCGCAGGGTGCAGCGGCCCGCTGTTGCCGATGCAGGTGGTGCACCCGAAGCCGGCCAAATGAAACCCCAGGGCATCCAGGTAGGGGCTGAGACCGGCGTCCTCCAGGTAGCGGACCACCACCTTGGAACCCGGCGCCAGGGAGGTTTTGACGTAAGGCGGCACGCGGATGCCGCGCGCCACGGCCTTCTTGGCGACCAGGCCGGCCCCCAGCATCACCGAGGGGTTGGAGGTGTTGGTGCACGAAGTGATGGCGGCAATCACGATGCTGCCGTCCCCGATGCGGTAGTGGTTGCGGTTGAGACCCACCTCGAAGCGTTTCTTTACGCCGGGCTCACAACCCTCCTGACGGGCAGTCTGGCTGCCGGATTCGTTGTGAAAGGTGGAGATATCGGCAATATCGGTGTCCCGGTCGTAGCGGCAGCCTAGAACCTTGGCGAAGGTCGCCTTGAGATCGCCGAGCAGAATGCGGTCCTGGGGCCGCGCGGGGCCGGCCACGGCGGGCCGGACCGCGCCGAGATCGAACTCCAGCACCTTGGAGTAGTCGGGCGTTTCCGAGCCGGTATAGAACAACCCCAGGGCCTTGGCGCAGGCCTCGACCCGTTCGGCGCGCTCGGATCGGTTGGTGGTGTGAAGATAGGCGATGGTCTTGTCGTCGATGGGAAAATACCCCAGGGTGGCGCCGTATTCCGGCGTCATGTTGGAGATCGTCGCGCGATCGGTCACCGTCAAATTTTTCAACCCGGGGCCGAAGAACTCCACGAACTTTTCCACCACCCCCTCGGCGCGCAGCATCTCGGTCACCGCCAGCACCAGGTCGGTGGCCGTCACCCCCGCCTGCAGGGCACCGCTCATGCGCACGCCGATCACCTCGGGGATGGTCATGTAGTAGGGCTGTCCCAGCATCACGGCCTCGGCCTCGATGCCCCCGACGCCCCAGCCCATGACCCCGATGCCGTTGATCATGGGGGTGTGGGAGTCGGTCCCCACCAGTGTGTCCGGATAGGCCAGCACGACCCCGCCGGCATCCTCGGCGATCATCACGCGGCCCAGATACTCGAGGTTGACCTGGTGGCAGATGCCGGAGTTGGGGGGCACCACGCTGAAGTTCTTGAAACTCTTTTGGGCCCACTTGAGCAGGCCGTAACGTTCGCCGTTGCGCTCGTATTCCCGGGCGACGTTGTCCCGCAGTGCATTGACGGTGCCGAAGTGGTCCACCTGCACCGAGTGGTCGACGATCAGCTCCACCGGCACGAGCGGGTTTATTTTTTGGGGGTCGCCCCCGAGGGTCTTGACCGCGTCCCGCATGGCGGCCAGATCCACCACCGCCGGCACCCCGGTAAAATCCTGCATCAGGACCCGGGCGGGGTGGTAGGGAATCTCCACCGGGGTGCCGTAGGTTTTCTGCCAACCGGCGATGCTGCGCAGGTCTTCCTCCCGCACAACCCTTCCGTCCAGCTTGCGCAGGAGGTTCTCCACCAGGATGCGGATGGCGAAGGGCAGCCGGGCAATGGGTGCGATCCCGTCTTTTTCAAGCTTTTTAATGTCGTAAATCCGGAAGTTTTTACCGCCAACGGTAACCTCCCGGATAAAATCCTTATTCTGCATGCTGTTTTCCCCTATGGATGGATGATGGGAACGTGAGCGTGGCGCGGTTTCGCCGGTGGCATCGATCCCGGCGAGACTCCCGCGCGATCCTCATAAATGCGGCGGTTTCAGCTGACCACCCAGACCGTGGATTCCTTGGCATGATCCACGATTTTCGAGGAGACGCTGCCGAAAAGAAACTCCTCGGTGCGGGTGCGCCCCTTGCGCCCCACCACCAGCGTTCCGTAGTCGTCGGGCTGCTCCTGCAGAATACACTCGGCCAGGGATGGGCAGTATTTGATGGTGCTGCGGGTTTTGACCGCCTCATCCGAAAAACCGGCGGTCAGCAGGATTTCGCGGTAGGCGGCGAGCACCTTGTTGATGCGTTCGCCTTCGCGTTTCATCCAGGCATCCTTCTCGGCAACCGTCGGGAAAAAATCCTCCTCGGGTTCCACAATGACGTGCAGCACCGTGACCTTGAAACCCGGCAGGCCGCCGAGCAGGTCGGCGACGTATTCCACGGCCCGGCGGGAGTTGTCAGAGTCGTCAACGGCTATTAGGATGTTACGATT
>JAABRJ010000027.1 GCA_011390985.1 Desulfobacteraceae bacterium | reverse complement strand
GGGTAGGTGTGGAGATGGAGATCGATCACGAAACCGCCCTCGGCGGCGTCGCGGGCGGCCGCTGCCGGGCGGATGGGTGTCGGGGGCTGCCGGCGGGAGGAATCGACGGAAATCGAAGTCCTGGATTTGTGCGTCACCGCCGGCTTGGCCGGCTCGGCTGCGGTGACAAAGTCGCGGAAGGTGAGCTCGGGCCGGTCGGCCGCGGCGTCCTTCCAGGCGGCGATCCGGGCGGCTTCGCTGGCGGCCCGGCAGCACTCGATCAACAGGTTGGCAAAATGGCGGCAGCTCCTGCGGCCGATGATCTTGTGGATTTTCTGGTCGATCCCGTCCTCGATCCGGAATCCCACGGCCGCCTGCAGAAATTCGAGGCTGCGGGGGCACTCCGGGGTGGTGTGGCGGTTCCAGCGGCCGTCGATGGTCAGAAAGGTGAGGTCGGCGATGCGGACCTGCAGATCGATTTCAAGACCGTAGATGTCGTCGTCCAGGACCCCGTGGATCAGGAAGGTCTCGGGGCCTTTGCGGGCCACGCTGATCAGTTTGTTGCGCATGTAGTTGAGCATGATTCCCCCTTTGGGCGCTGGGTGTGTTTCAGGCGGAGGGCTTGAGGTCCGCCACCAGGGGCGTGCCCTCGGCGAACGCCGCGCAGCGGTTGTAGAGGCGGATGTTGTCCTTGACCATGTTGGCGTAGAAGGCGAACCTGCCGGCCGCATCATCCGGGGCGTGCACCAGAACCCTTTTGGTGAGCGTCAGGATCACCCCGTGGCAGGCCTCTTCAACCATGTAGGCCAGCTGGCTGAGATCGGCTTCCTCCCCGATCAGGCCCTCAATGATTTTGAGCATGCCGGAGCCCACGCGGACCCCCTGAAGTTTTTCAAGGCGTTCGGCGATATCGGCAATCTCTCCCCGGACGGCGTGGCGGAAGCGGCCGCTGGCGGCCTGGATATTCAGGTCGGGCAGCTTCACCGTGAGGGTCACCGCGGCGCTCGTGAGGGTGTCCTGCAACCGGCAGGTGGACACCAGGGTGTCGGCATCCGGCTGTTCGACGCTGGTGCAGCGGTTCATCGAAAAGTAAAGGATGTTTTCGGCCATGAAGGAATCCTCCCAGTGTGAATAGGCATTTCGGCGGGGCCTGCAAGCGGCCGACCGGCGGGGATCATGCCGCCAGGGTGAACTTCCAGGCGCAGAACCAGCCTTCGGGGTGCGGGTCCGGCGGGCAGCCGATGCACTCGGTCTGGATGCGCTTGTCGATGGCGCTGGCGAAATAGGGGTATTCCACCAGCCCCACGGACTTGCAGGGGTAGTCGTCGAGGCCGCGGCGCTTCCGGGCGGCCTGCACGCGGCACTTGTTCATGCGGAAGATGATGCAAGAGTCATCCACCTTTTCCACCGACTGCTCGTTGATCAGGGCGTACATGCGAAAGGCCAGGGCCTTTTGCAGCGCGGGGATGCCGCCGTTTTCGGGCAGGTTGAGGATCTTTTTGATGCGCTCGGCCTCGAAGGGCGAGTAGCGGGTCCAGCAGGAGTCGTTGCAGCGCTTGGCGTCGTTCATGCCAAAGCGGCTTTCCACGGCCTGGAACCAGATGCCGTCGTTGGCCAGCCAGTTGATGCCGAGTTTTTCCAGAAGATCGATGAGGGCCTCCTTGGAAAAGGTGTTCAAGACCGCCGGGATGCCGTTTTCCACCGGAAAATCCAGCGTCTTGCCCAGGCGTTGGACCTGGTTGCCGAGGCTGGCGCTCCAGACGTCGTTTTCCACCGCCAGGGCCTTTTCCATTCCCAGTTGATGCTCCACCTGGGCGAACCAGTGGCCGTAGTGCACCACGGTCCGGCGGAAAGCGTCCACCACCAGTTGGACCAGGGTGTCCTGGTCCGTCTCCGCAATGATCTGTCGCATTTCGTTCATGCCGTGTGAATCTCCTCCGCAATCGGTTTCAGATTAGGGTGAGGTAGCCGGAAAAAGCGCATCCAACCAGCCAGCGGACGCGCATCAGCGGCTGCCGCCTGGTTTAAAGCCCGCCTCACAGCGCCGGTCTTGGATTCCCTGAGACGCCGCGCTGAACGATCCGTGCCCCGGGGTGCAACGGCGCCGCGAGCGGACCCGAAAAATCAGGCGCTCACTTGAGCTTCCACTCCGGTTTGCGCTTGTTCAGAAAGGCATCGACCCCCTCCTGACCGTCCTCGGTAACGCACAGCGAAGCAAACATTTCGTTGGAGTATTCCAAAGCCTTGGCATACTCCATGTCCGACATGCCGTAATACGCCTGCTTGCCCATCTGGACGGCCATGGGGCTCTTTTTGGCCAGTTTGCGGGCCAGTTCGAGGGTGGCCGCGGCCAACTCCTCCTTGGGGACCACCTTGTTGACAAGCCCCCACTGTTCGGCGATCTGGGCGTCGATCATGTCGCCGGTGAGCAGCATCTCGAGGGCCCGCTTGCGCCCCAGGGAGCGCGAAACCGGCACGGCCGGCCCCATGCAGAAAAGCCCCACGCTCACGGCCGTCAGCCCGATGCGGGTGCCTTCGGCGACCACCGCCAGGTCGGCTGCCGCGATCAGACCGCCGCCGTTGGCGACGGCAAAGCCGTGGGCCGAGGCGATCACCGGTTTTTTCATCCCGGCGATGGTCACGGCCATCTCCTCCATCAGGGCGACCCACTGTTTGTACTCGTGGTGGCTCTTGCCGAAAAATTCCTTTAGGTCGATGCCGGCGCAAAACGCCTTGCCGGCCCCCCGGATGACCACCACCCGGACTTCGGGGTCGGCGTCCAGGTCCTTCAGCCCCTGGTTCAGTTCCAGGGCCATCTCGCTGTTGAAGGTGTTCATCTGCTCGGGGCGGTTGAGGGTCAGGGTGGCGATATGCTCCTGCTGTTCGATGATGATGGTCCGGAATGACATGCTGACCTCCCTAAAAAGAAAAAAGCGTTTTGCGAGCGTCGAAAACAACGTGGCGTGCCGGGCAAAGCGACCCGGCGGGTTCTGAACGAGCGCTCAATCGAGATTAGACCCTTGTCTGGCGGGTGTCAAGGAATTTTGTTCTTGGAGTAACACCCTGAAATTAAGCTTTTTTTGCCTGACGGAGCTGTCTTGCGGTGGTTCGCGGCCCGAAAGCCTTTGAAAAGCGCCGTGTCCTATGGTAGTTTCACGTTTCTTCAGGGGGAGGCCTGTAGCGTCTCCCGCCGATTATCACCCACCATCAGGGAGGCGCTTTGATGAAACAGGCGGACGACCTCGAGGCCCGGCGCCGGCGCTGGGAGCGCAGCCGGCGCAAGTGGTACAACATCTATCTGTTTGCCGGAGTCGGCATCAACTTTATCCTTTATTTCACCAAGCCATTCGGGTTTGACCCCAGCCATAGCATCCTGTGGGGCTCTTTTTTCGGTCTCGGCATTCCGCTGCTGACCATGGTGGTGTGCGGTTTCCTCCACCAGAAAGTGTTGGGCTTATGAGCCGTTTGCTTGCCACCCCGCCGCAGGCGGTTGCCGGTCTGGTTCTGGCCGCGGCCCTTTTGTGGCTGCCGGCCGCCGCTGCGCGCGCGGACGCGGTCTTCATCAACGATTACCGGATGACCGAACTGATGCTGGGCGACAAAGAAACCGAGCAGATCGTGGCCTATACCCCGGCGGGAAAATTCCTGGAAAAAAAGACCCGCTTTACCGGCACTTGGATGAAACGCTTTTTCGGCGAGGTCAAGGAGGAAAAGGTGGCCAGTTATTTTTTCCTCGATCGCGGCGAAATTCGTGAGATCGACTGGCAAGACGGCCGGATTTATGTTTTTCCTTTTGAAAAAATCGCCGACATTCGCGGGCTCCAAGATAATCAAGCCGAATATAAAGAAATGCGCGAGTTTCTCGAGGAGCGCTACCGCACCATACCGGCCACGCTGGACATCACCGTGGCCGACGCGCTGGAAACGGTCGACGGCTACCCCTGCCGGCGCATCACGGCCGAGCTGGTCTCCGGCACCGACGACATCAAGAAAATGTCGCGCAGCGTGACGGTGATGCGGCAGGAGCTGTGGCTCTCCGAAGCGGTGCCGGGCTACGCCGACGTCGTGGCCTTTCACGCGGCCCTGGCCCAGCGGCTGGGCATCGGAGCCGAACGCCTGGGGAACCTGTCGGATCTGCTCAAGTCCTGGGAGGGACCCCTGGAGCCCCTGCACGACAAGCTGCGTCAGGCCACCGGCTATCCGGTCAAGAGCACCATGAGCGTCGACGCCCATTACACCACCGGGGTGGATACGGCCACCCCCAAAACCCTCACCAAGCGCCTGAAAACCGAAACGGTCACCCTGCGCGAGGTTCGCCTGGACCCGGTTGACGTGACCCGCTTCGCCGATCCCCCCCAGTTTCAGATCATCCAGAGAAAGTAGCAGCGGCGGGCGGGCCGGTGCGGGGTGCGACCACCCCTGCAGCGGTCCGCCCGCGCCCCTGCACGATCAGTCCTCCCGGAGTTCCTTGATGTCGGCGTAAAAGTCCAGCACCTCGGGGTTGCTCAGGGCGTCCTTGTTTTTGACCTCCTGGCCCTGGATCACCTTGCGCACCGCCAGTTCGACCTTCTTCATGTTCAGCGTGTAGGGTACCGCCGGCACGCTGATGATCTTGGAGGGTACATGCCGTGGCGAGGCGTTGTCCCGGATGGTTTTGCAGATCCGCTTTTTGAGGTCCTCGGTGAGCTCGAAGCCGGGCATCAGCTTGACGAAGAGCACCACCCGCACGTCCCCCTTCCAGGGCTGGCCGACCACCACGCTGTCCTCGATTTCCTCGAGCTGCTCCACCTGGCGGTAGATTTCGGCGGTGCCGATGCGCACCCCGCCCGGGTTGAGGGTGGCGTCCGAGCGGCCGTAGATGGTGACCCCGCCGCGGCTGCTGATCTTGATGAAGTCCCCGTGGCGCCAGACATTGGGGTACACGTCGAAGTAGGCCGCGTGGTATTTGCTGTTGTCGGGGTCGTCCCAGAAGTAGATCGGCATCGAGGGAAACGGCGCGGTGCAGACCAGCTCGCCCTGCTGGCCGATCACCGGCTGGCCGTTTTCGTCGAAGGCCAAAACCTTCATCCCCAGGCCGCGGCACTGCAGTTCGCCCGAATAAACGGGCCCCATGGGGTTGCCCAGCGCAAAACAGCCGTTGAGGTCCGTGCCCCCCGAAATGGACGCCAGCTGAAGGTCCTTCTTGATCTCGGAGTAGACGAAATCAAAGCCCTCTTCGGAGAGCGGCGACCCCGTGGAGAGCACCGCCCGCAGCGGGCTGAGATCGTAGGTTTTGCCGGGCGTGACCCCGAAATTCTGCAGCGCGGTCAGGTAGCCGGCGCTGGTGCCGAAAACCGTGATTTTTTCCTGCTCCGCCATTTCCCAGAGGGC
>JAABRJ010000026.1 GCA_011390985.1 Desulfobacteraceae bacterium | reverse complement strand
GTCGAAGAGTACCACCGTGGCGCCCACCGAGAGGGCGCTGGTCAGCCAGTTCCACATCATCCAGCCGCAGGTGGTGAAATAAAAAATCACGTCCTCGCGCCTGAGGTCGGTGTGCAGGATCAATTCCTTCATCTGGTGGACCAGGATCCCGCCGGCGCTTTGGACCATGCACTTGGGAAGCCCGGTAGTGCCCGAGGAGTACATGATGTAGAGCGGGTGATCAAAGGGCAGCTGCGCGAAGTCGATCTGGAGGTTGGCCTCGGCCGACTTGAAGTCCGCGAAACTGACCGCCTTGGGCACTGCGCTGATGTCCGGTGCAGGGTCGGTGTAGGGCACGACCACGACCTTTTCGATGGAGGGCAGGTTTTTCAGGATGTTGGCGATGCGTTCGAGCGAATCGAGTTTTTTGCCTTTGAAGAAATAGCCGTTGGCGGTGAAAATGACCTTGGGCTTGATCTGGCCGAAGCGGTCGAGCACGCCTTTGATGCCGAAATCCGGCGAGCAGGAAGACCAGGTGGCCCCGATGCTGGTGGCCGCCAGCATGGCGATGGTGGTCTGGGGCATGTTGGGCATGAACCCGACCACGCGGTCGCCGACGCTCACCCCCATGTCGCGCAGCGCTTTGGCCACCCGGGCGACTTCGTCATAGAGTTGGGCATAGGTGATGCGGACGGTGTTCTGGTCTTCGCCCTTGAAGACCAGGGCGACCCGGTCGTCCCGGTAGCGCAGCAGGTTTTCGGCGAAATTCAGGCGTGCCCCGCCGAACCACTTGGCGCCGGGCATTTTGGTGGCATCGTCGATCACCTCCGTGTAGGGCTGCGAGGCCCGGATGTCCGCGAAATCCCAGATGGCCGCCCAGAAGTCGGCGATGTTGTCGACGGACCACTGGTAGAGCTCCGGATAGTCGCTGAAATTCTTGCCGTGCCGCTCGTTGACGAACTGGATGAACCGGTACATGTTGGTTTGCAGGATGCGATCTTGCGACGGTTGCCACAGCAGTCTGTCCATGTTCAACTCCCTTCGATCATCTTAAAGTGATAGCATTCTCCAAGGTATCCCATATACTTCAGCCGACCCCTGGAAATCAGGGTTTGGCGGTCGGATGTGATGACGATCTCGCCGTCAGCGTCCTTGAGGGCGGCCGGGATTTTATATGGTGCCAGTACTTCGGGGTGAGCGTGGCCGGCCTTCATAAAGGCGTTCACCACCCGGGGGTCGTAGAGCAGGCCGGCGTTGCTCTTGAGCTGAATCTGGGCCTCGGCCGGGTCCATGCGGCCCATGCACGGGCGCTCCGAGATCATGGCGTCGAAGGCATCGCAGACCGCAACGATCCGGGCCCCCAGCGGGATCTGGTTGCCGCTGAGGCCTTCGGGGTAGCCGGAGCCGTCGAAGCGTTCGTGGTGGTGCAGGACGGCGGGCAGGATGTCGGCCAGGAAGGGAAACTGTCGCAGTATCTTTTCCCCGATCAGGGGATGATATTTGACGATGTCGAATTCCTCGGCCGACAGCTGCCCCAGATTGTGGAGCAGGTCGCGGCTCAGGCGGAGCTTGCCGATATCGTGCAACAGCCCGGCCTGGTAGAGGCGCTCGGCTTCCTTGAGGTTCATGCCCAGCGCCTCGGCCGTCAAGCGGCTGTACTCGGCGACCTTCAGTGAATGCCCGTAGGTGATGGGGTCCTTGTCCTTGAGGCTCAGGCTCAAACCCTGAACAACCGTCCGGTTTTCGCTGGCGGTTTGGCGGGCCTGGGCCAGGGTGCGTTTCAGGGCCTCGGCGCAGCGCTCCCCCAGGGCGATGACCAGATCGATGCCCTCATTGCCCAGCTCTTTTTCCTCGGCAAGGAAAATCGAAAGGACCACCGACAGCTCGGGCGTGATCGTCAGGGGGATTTCAAAAACCGATACCGTCGCCCCCAGAAAATCCTTGATCGCGATGCGGCGCCAGTCGGTGTGCGCCCGGGGCTTGTTTTCAAACAGGATCCCCCTGAAAAAGAAGGGATCCTCGATCTGGCCGCTGGCGGCCATCATCTGGATCTCGAAGGTGCGCGTGTCCACCAGGTAGCCGCTGCAGCCCTGGGGGGTGAGGATACTGGCGATGCCGTTGACCAGAATTTCCAGGATTTCGGCCGGCTCGGTGTGGTCGCCCAAGGATTGGGTGACCCCCTTGAAAAGTTTATTCTTCCTGGAAAAACGCATGACGTCAACCCG
>JAABRJ010000025.1 GCA_011390985.1 Desulfobacteraceae bacterium | reverse complement strand
CGTCGCAAGCCGGCGGAAAAGGTCGAGCAGCGCCACCACCGGGGGGGGCGGCGGCGGGCAAAAAAAACGGTGCCGGGAGCGCGTGCGGCCCCCGGCACCGTTTTTTCAAGCGGCCATCCGAGCGGCTACTTGCGGGATTTGGCGAAGCCGATGCGGTTCAGGGCCTCCTCCATCTCGGTCAGCGTGGCGGGGTCGTCGATGGTCGCCGGGGTTTTGAACTCCTTGTTGTCGGCGATTTTCTGGATGGTGCCGCGCAGGATTTTGCCCGAGCGGGTCTTGGGCAGGCGCTTGACCACCGTCGCGGTCTTGAAGGCGGCCACCGGCCCGATGCGATCGCGCACCATCTGGATCACCTCTTTGACGATGTCCGCTTCCTTGCGGTCGACACCGGCGTTGAGCACCAGGAACCCGATCGGGATCTGCCCCTTGAGGCTGTCCTCGACGCCCAGCACGGCGCACTCGGCGACATCCGGATGGTCGGCCAGGACCTCCTCCATGGCGCCGGTCGAGAGCCGGTGGCCGGCGACGTTGATGATGTCGTCGGTGCGGGACATGACGTAGATGTAGTTGTCTTCGTCGATGAACCCGGCGTCGGCGGTTTTGTAGTAGCCCGGGAATTCCTCCAGGTAGGACTTGACGTAGCCGGCATCGTTGTTCCAAAGGGTCGGCAGGCTGCCAGGCGGCAGGGGCAGCTTGACCACCAGGGCGCCAATCTCACCCGCGGCGACCTCCTCGTTTCCGGGATTGACCACCTTGACGTTCCAGCCGGGCACGGCCTTGGTGGGCGAGCCGTACTTGACCGGGAAGTGTTTCAGCCCCATGCAGTTGGCGGCGATCGCCCAGCCGGTTTCGGTCTGCCACCAGTGGTCGATGACCGGCACCTTGAGGTGGTTTTCCGACCACTGGAGCGTGTCGGGGTCCAGGCGTTCGCCGGCCATGAAGAGGATGTTAAAGGAGCTCAGATCGTAGTTCTTGATCAGCGCGCCTTTGGGGTCCTCGCGCTTGATGGCGCGGTAGGCCGTGGGGGCCGTGAACATGCTCTTGACCTTGTGCTGGCTGATGATGCGCCAGAAGACGCCGGCATCCGGGGTGCCGACCGGCTTGCCCTCGAAGAGGATCGTGGTGCAGCCTTTGAAGAGCGGCGCGTAGACGATGTAGGAGTGTCCGACCACCCAGCCGACGTCGCTGGCCGCCCACCAGACGTCGCCCTCGTCGATGTTGTAAACTCCCTTCATGCTCCACTTGAGCGCCACCAGGTGGCCGCCGTTGTCGCGCACCACGCCCTTGGGCTGGCCGGTGGTGCCCGAAGTGTAGAGGATGTAGAGAGGGTCGGTGGCCGCGACCGGCACACAGTCGTGGGGTTTGGCATCGGCCGCGAGCTTCTGCCAGTCGAAGTCGCGGCCGGCGATCAGGTCGGCCGTGGCCATCGGCCGCTGGTAGATCACGCAGGATTCGGGTTTGCTGGTGGCGAACTCGATGGCTTCGTCCAGCAGCGGTTTGTAGGCGATCACACGCTTGGCTTCGATGCCGCAGGAGGCGGACACGATGACCTTGGGCTTGGCGTCGTTGATGCGGGTGGCCAGTTCCTTGGCCGCAAAACCGCCGAAGACCACGGAATGGACGGCCCCGATGCGGGCGCAGGCCAGCATCGCGATCGCGGCTTCGGGGATCATCGGCATATAGATGATCACCCGGTCGCCCTTGGCGACCCCGCGGCCGGCCAGCACCCCGGCAAAGGTTGCCACCAGGTCTGTAAGCTGCGAATAGGTGTATTTCTTGATGGTGTCGGTCACCGGGCTATCGTAGATCAGGGCCACCCGGTCACCGTGGCCGCGTTTGACGTGTAAATCCAGCGCATTGTAACAGGTGTTGGTGACGCCGCCGGTGAACCAGCGGTAAAACGGCTTTTTGGAGTCGTCGAGGACCTTGTCCCACTTCTTGTACCAGAAGCAGTCCTCGGCCGCCTCCGCCCAGAAGGCGTTGGGATCGTTGATGGATTTTTCAAAGGTGTTTTGGTAAAGGTCGGTCATGTTTTTCCTCCTTCGTCCCTAGAGTTAATGAAAGGCCTTGTGGGCTTGGTGTGCAAGGCGGAAACCTCCCCGCCCGGAGCGGAGAGCTTCCGGCATTGGGTCAGAGCTTCGGCGAGAAATAACGACCCATCTTGCGCTTGGCTTGTCCCGCCGACTGCGTTGCAGCTGCCGGCAGACGCTCGGATAGCCGCCGTTTGATGTAAGGTTCAGACCAATCCCAGGTCCGGCGCAGCCTGGCGCCATCCATTTTTGCCGGGACCCGTTTGATGTGTGGTGAAAAGGAACTTGACGATTCCGCATTAGTCCAGATTCGGCGTTGGGCCGCATCTCGGCGCATTTTCCCGAAACGACGGCCGGCGGCGCCTTCAGCCAAGCCTAACTTTCTGAATAAACAATCAGAGGTGAAGATGTCAAGAAAATAATGAATGCTATACAGTGTTTGAATGGTTGTCAAGGACTTCCAAGGTGCTGCGGTACTTAAAACCCTGCAGGCCGCCACCAACAACCGATGACCTGCTGCAGGTTCAAAAGCCCGCAATCGCCTATTGACAGGAGCAATGCAAAAGAAGTATAAAACTTTCTTGATTTACATCAGGATGTTGCATCAAAAAATCCGAGTGGTCAATGCCATGCTCTGTAGACTATCAAAGGCGCCTGATGCGGACCTAAACCGCCGACTTTTCAGCTGCTTCCACACACCATAAGGCGCCATGGACCGCGAATTTCCGATACCCCCTCGAATCCCTCTTCCCCTAATTTCATTTCCCCCGAAACGCCTGGGAACACGCGAAAGCTATTTTACGTCTAACTGACAGGAGGTCTCATGATTGTAGCCGAACGAAAGCCTTTTCAGGAAATCAAAGACATGCTCAAGGACGCTAAAAAGGTCCTGACGGTCGGCTGCGGCACCTGTGTTGCCGTCTGCCTCGCCGGTGGCAGCAAGGAGGTCGGCGTGCTCAACGCCGAGCTGAAAATCGCCCGCAAACTGGAAGGCAAACCCATCGAACTGGGGGCGGCCACTGTCGAGCGGCAGTGCGACCGCGAATTTTTGGCCGAACTGGACGGTGTCATCGACCGCTACGACGCCGTGGTCTCAATGGCCTGCGGGGTCGGGATTCAGTTTCTGGCGGAACGCTACCCTCAGATCCCGGTTTTTCCGGGGGTCAACACGACCTTTATGGGGGCCAACCAGGATGTCGGTTGGTACGAAGAGCGCTGCCGGGGCTGCGGCACCTGTTTTTTGGGGATTACCGGCGGCATCTGCCCGGTGACCATGTGCGCCAAGGGCCTCCAGAACGGTCCCTGCGGGGGGACCAACAACGGCAGCTGCGAGATCAATCAGGACCAGCCCTGCGCCTGGCAGGCCATCTACGAGCGGCTGGCCAAACAGGGGCGGCTGGCGAGCATCATGGCCATCTGCCCGCCCACCGACTGGCGCAATCAAATTCCGCGCACCATCGTGCAGCCGGGTTACGCCAAGCGCAAGCAGCTGCTGGCAAAGTAGCAGCCGGGGCCAAATCCTAAAATCAAGACAACCAAGGTAGAGGAAAAATCTATGACTGAAAGTAATCTCAAAAAGATTTTAGACGCCGGACACTTTGCCTTTACAGGTGAATTGGGGCCACCGCGGGGGGCCAATGTCGCGGCCATCATGGAGAAGGCCAAGTTCTTGGTCGGCAATGTGGACTCGGTCAACATCACCGACAACCAGACCGCGATGGTGCGGATGTCCAGCTGGGGCGCCTCCCTGATCGCCATGCAGGCGGGGCTGGAGCCCAACTACCAGATGGTCTGCCGCGACCGCAACCGGCTGGCCATGCAGGCCGACATTCTCGGCGCCTGGGCGCACGGCATCCGCAACATGCTCTGTCTTTCCGGGGACCACCAGCAGTTCGGCGACCACCCGCAGTCCAAGGGCGTCTTTGATATCGACTCCATGCAGCTGATCGGAATGGTGCGCAAGATGCGCGACGAGGGCAAGTTTTTGAGCGGCGGCGACATCGACGACAGCCCCAAGATGTTCATCGGGGCGGCCGCCAATCCGTTTGCCGAACCCTTCGACTGGCGGGTCCATCGCCTGGCCAAGAAAATCCAGGCGGGCGCGGATTTTGTCCAGACCCAGTGTATCTTCAACATGGACAAGATGCGCCGCTGGGTGCAGCAGGCCAACGACATGGGGCTGACCGAGAAGGTCTACATCCTTGCCGGCGTGACCCCCATGAAGAGCCTCGGTATGGCCCGCTACATGAAGCTCAAGGTGCCGGGCATGGACGTGCCCGATGACATCATCGACCGCATCAAAGGCGTCGACAAAAAGAAACAGGCCGACGAGGGCATCCGGATCGCCTGCGAGCAGATCCAGGAGTTCAAGGAGATGAAGGGTGTGGCCGGTGTGCATTTGATGGCCATTGAATGGGAGCACCGGGTGCCGGAGATTGCCGAGCGGGCAAAGGTTCTGCCCAGGCCGAAGGTTTAAACACAAGACTAAGGAGTTTCCAATTGAGTGCAGATCCTAAAAAAGTGATGGTCATTGGGGGCGGTATCGCCGGTTTGACTGCGGCCTGGGAATTGTCCAAGTGCGGTGTCGCGGTGGATCTGGTGGAAAAGAGCGACCACTTGGGCGGCCATGCCATCCAGTACTGCTGCAAGGCCACCGAAGAATGCCGCCAGTGCGGCGCCTGCTCCGTCGAGAAGATGCTCAAGAACGTGGTCGAGGCGCCCAACATCAACGTTCACTGCGGGGTCGAAGTCGGCCGGGTCGCCCGCAACGGCGGGTTCGAGGTCGGCCTGCAGGCCAGTTCCGTCGCGGCCCCTGCCGTGGCCCCGGGCTGCGACCAGCGCTACGAATCAAACCCGCTGGCCTGCGCCGCGGCCCGCAAATTTTCCAAAAACAACGCGGCCCTGGACTGCGGCCGGGCGCCGGCCGATCTCACGGTTGACGCCATCATCCTGGCCAGCGGTTTCGCGCCCTTCGACGCCACCCGCAAAGGCACCTACAACTACGGTAAACTGCCCAACGTGGTCACCGGACTGGAGCTTGAGCGTGGCGTGCGCGCCAACGGTCGGGTGCTGCGGCCCTCGGACGGCCAGGCGCCCGCGAAAGTGGCCTTTATCCAGTGTGTCGGCAGCCGCGACGAGCGCCTCGGCAACCTCTGGTGCTCCCACGTCTGCTGCCCGTATGCCCTTCGGGTTTCCGAATTGATGAAGCACCACAACCCGGAGATCGAGATCACCGTTTTCTACATGGACATTCAGAACACGGGCAACAATTTCCCGGCTTTCTACGAAAAGTGCAAACAGGACCTGCAGTTCGTGCGCAACATCCCCGTGGATGTCTACCCGATGGAAAACGACCGTCTGCGGATGCGCTACACCACTGAAAGCGATGGCACCCCGGTGGATGCGGAGTTCGATATGGTGGTGCTCTCGATCGGGATCATGCCGGGGCTAGACAACCAGCGGATTGCAACCCTTTTGGAAATTGGCCTGGATGCGGACGGTTTTTTCCAGAGCGCCGAGCGTTTCAACCGGACCGCCACGGCAAACAACGGAATTTTCCTTGCGGGAACGGTTGGGGGGCCGAAAACCATTGCAGCCTCCATGGCCCATGCAGGGCAGGCAGCCTATGAAGCAATGAAATATTTAGGGGGGGCCGAATGACAGACATAAAGCAGACGGATATGGAAGAGATCACCATCGCGACCGATGTCCTGGTGATCGGCGGGGGCCTCGCAGGCGTGCGCGCGGCGGCTGAAATCGCCGATTTGGGGTATAAGGTGACCCTGGCCGAGAAATCGGCGGCCCTCGGCGGTTCGCAGCAGAACCCGGGCGCGCTCTTCGGTCTGAGCGCCGAGGAGCAGAGAACCGTCGCGGACACGATCCAGGCGGTTTCCGCGCATGCCCAGGTGGACGTTCTGACCCAGACTCGGGTGGCGGCCTTTGCCGGGGTCTCCGGGGATTTTACGGTCACCCTGGCCACCGCCGGGGATGTTCGCCAGCAGAAGGTCGGCGCCGTGGTAGTCGCCGCTGACTTCACCTTACAGCCGCTGAACGCCGCGTACGGCCTCAGCCTTTCGGACGGGGTCGTTTCCCAGTCCCAGCTGGACGCCCTGCTGGCCGACAAGGCGGCCGAAGCCCGGCTCGGCGGCAAGGTCGTGGCCTTTTTGGTGGGCTTCGGACAGGAGGGCAACCCGCTGGTCATGAAGCGCGTGATGAAAAGCGTCGCCGCCCTGGCGGCGATCGAAGGCTGCACCGTGTATGTCTACGTCAACAACATCAAAGTGGCGGCCGACAGCCTGGAAAAGCTCTACATGGAGGGCCGCAGCAAGGGCGCGATTTATTTCAAGCTTACCGAAGCGCCGCATGTCAGCCCGGACGGCAAGGCGATCACTTACCGCGACCTCGTGGTGCGGCAGGACGTCGAGCTCAACCCGGACCTGATCGTGGTGGAAGAGGCCCTGGTGGCCGACGCTGAAAACCGTCAATTGGCGGAGCTGCTGCGGATCGACCAGGATGCCTGGAATTTTCTGCAGAGCGACAATGTCCACCGTTTTCCCATCCAGACCAACCGCGAGGGGGTGTTCGTGGTGGGCGCCAGCCGCGGGATTCAGGACCTCCCCGCCGTCTGGACCGATGCCGAGAACACCGCGATGGCCGTCAAGGGCTTTTTGGGCAACGGAACCAAGCGCGTACCCAAGGGCAAGGCGGTGGTCGACAACGGCAAATGCACCTTCTGCCTGACCTGCTACCGCTGCTGCCCCCACGGGGCAATCTACTGGGTGGCGGAGAGCAACAAGGCGATCATCTCGCCGGTGGCCTGCCAAACCTGCGGTATCTGTGCCAGCGAGTGCCCCATGGACGCCATTCAGATCGGTGGTTTCAGCGACATCGAGCTGAAGGCCGAGTTCCTGGGGAACCTCGCCGGCGGCGCCCCGCGCATCGTTGCCTTCTGCTGCCAGAACTCGGCCTTCGAGGCCGGGCAGATGGCCGCGCAGTTCAAGATGACGCTGCCGGCCGGGCTTCAGATGGTCAAGGTTCCCTGTGCCGGCAAGGTCGACCTGGACTACATCCTGACCGCGCTCGCCGAGGGTGCCGACGGGGTGCTGGTGCTGACCTGCCACGAGGGCAACTGCAAGTCCGAGCGCGGCAACACCTACGCCAGCTGGCGGGTCGAAGACGCCCAGCGCATGCTGGTGGAGGCCGGCTACGAAAAGGATCGTCTGCGCTTTGCGACGCTGGCATCCAACATGGGCAAGGAATTTTCGACTCTTTTGCTGGACATGGAGGCCCGGATAAAAGAATTGGGATTAAGCCCTTTGAAAAACTGACAGAGTGTGCGATAATGCAACCCTCTTTGCGATAAGGGCGCATTTTCGCAACCCACGCCCGTTTCCGGAACCAGCCGGTGCGGCGGCCGGTGAAACCGCCGCACCGGTGCCGGACGATGTCCGGCAGGCGCCGCGAAACGAAGAATCCATCAGGGAGGTTTTGCAGCATGGCTGAGGAAGCAATCAAAATCGGAGGCAAGAAGAAAACCACGTTCATGGACCAGGTGAAGGGTCTGCTGCCCGAGGGCGGCAACCTCAACCTGTGCCTGACGTGCGGGGCGTGCTCC
>JAABRJ010000024.1 GCA_011390985.1 Desulfobacteraceae bacterium | reverse complement strand
ATCGCCTCGTCGCTGTTCATGCCCGCAAAGGTCATCGGCAGGGTGACGTTTTCCAGTGCGGTCATGACCGGGATGATGTTGAAGGTCTGAAAGATGTAGCCGATCTTGCGGCACCGCAGCCAGGCGAGTTCGTAGGCGTCGAGCTGGGCGATGTCCACCTCGTCGATGAAGACCTTGCCGGCGGAGGGCTTGTCCAGGCCGCCGATCATGTTGAAGAGCGTGCTCTTGCCCGACCCCGAGGGCCCCATGATGGAAATGTAGTTGCCGGCGGCGATTTCCAGGTCGATGCCCTTGAGGGCCTCCACCAGCACCTTGCCGAGCTTGAAGGTCTTGGTGACCTTGGAGACGCGGACGATGTTGCGGATTTGGGTCATGGCCCCCCCGGGCTGATGCGGGTGATGAAAATTGAGAAGGCGCCGGCGCCGGTTTCTACTGCTCGACGCGCATGGCCTCCACCGGCTGCATGCGGGCGGCGACCGCCGCCGGGTAGAGCACCCCCAGCAGGCTGAGGGCGATGCCCACCCCGGTGGCCGACAGGATCGAGGCCGTCACCGCCCCGGCCGGCAGCACCCGCAGGGCCACGCTGCCGAAGGCGATCCAGGCGTTGAGGACCGCAAACAGGCCGCCGGCCGCGGCCCCGATGCTGGCCCCGGCGACCCCCTGCATGCCGGCCTCCAGGACAAACAGCCGCAGAATGAAGCGGTCCAGGGCGCCGAGACACTTCATCGTCCCGATTTCACGGAAGCGCTCGGTGACCGCCATCAGCTGGGCGTTGACGATGCCCACGACGCACACCAGCAGCGACAGGATCACGATCCAGCGCTGCTTGGGACTGCTGCCGACGCTTGCGTCGCGGGGGCCGATGTCGTAGCCGGCGGTGGTCAGGTCCTCGCGCACGACGGGGTCGCCGGTCGTCAGGAGCCCGTTGGCCATATCGGTGCTGACGTTGACGAAGCTCAGGAAAGAAACCGCCAGCACCAGGCTGAGGGTCGTGATCATGGACCGGAAAAAGCGCGCCCGGATGCTCTTGAAGGCGATTTCGACCGATTTTTTGAACGGCAGGACCACCTGCCGGGCCACCTGCTCGCCCGTAAAGGCGGTTCCTGCCGCGGCGGACCGATCGGCGGCCATCAACGCGCCCTCCCGTTGTGCGACCGGCGGTCGCTCTCGGCCAGCTCCGGCATTGCCACCAGGTCAAAGCCCCCGTGGGCCGCCAGCGCCGTCAGGAGCGCATCCAAAAAAGCGGCTGCGGCGGCGTTCATGCGCCGGTGGTGGATCATGATCCCGCAGCGGCCGGTGGCGATGGCCGCCTGCAGATCGTCCCGCAGCCCCTGCCAGGCGCTTTCGGCGGTCGGCTCGCGGCGGGTGTGCAGGTCGAGGTTGACGGCCAGCTCCGGCAGCCCCGGCGGGGCGGGCGGTCGGCTGCCGGCGCTGCGCGAGACGGCGCGGTAGCCCGAATGCTGCAGCAGCGCCAAGGCCTCGGCGCTGCAGCGGTTCCAGGGCGGGGTAAAGGCCGGGAAAAAGGTCGGCCCCATCAGGGCTTCAAGGCGCTCACGGCCCCGCCGCAGGTCCGCTGCCAGCCGCGCCGGCGGGCGCGCGGGGCCGAATTCCTGCTTCTTGCCGGCCGTTTCGTGGTTGCAGTGGCGCCAGCCGTGTTGATGCCAGCACCACAACCCCGCCCCGCCGCGGGTCAGGGTTTCCAGCTTGGCCCAGCGCGCCGCGGTCAGCCAGGCGGGCACCACCGCCAGCCCCAGGGGCGCCCGGTGCCGCTCGAAGATCTCCACTAGGCGCTCAAAGCTGCGGCCCGGAACGCCGACGTCGTCCGCGCGGCAAAAGACCGCCACGCGCCGGGGTGCGCCGGCAGCGGCCAGGCCGTCGGCCAGCCAGCGCGCCAGGCGGGCATCCAGGTCGGGCGGCAGGGGTGCGCGCCACAGGGCTGAGGGGGTGGTTGCGGGCATCGTCGATCCATCCTGCGGCCTTTTGGCCGGCTGATCGACTCATAGCACAAACTGGGATCGGGGGGAATAAATTGATCAAAAGCGTCTCTTCACCGCCCGCTGCGCTCGAGACCCAAAGAACGCCGAGAAAGCAGGGTCGTCTTCCTCTGTTGGCGGGAAAGCCATAGTCCTTTGGAAGTTACGATCAAAATTGCGGAGGGGTTCGCGTGGGCTTCAGGCTGCGTCGCCGGCGCTCAACCAGGCGGCCGTGGCGGCGGCGCCGTCGAGGTCGATGCCGCTGGTCGGCGCCGGCCCGGCATCGAGGGCCTGGCGCATGCGCTCGGCCAGCGCGTCGGGTTGCAGGTCCGACGCCGCCAGGACCCGCAGGGCCCCGCGCCGGGCCAGACGCTCGGCGCGCAGCCGCTGCTCCCGGTTCTGGGGAAAGGGCCAGACCAGGGCCGGCACCCCGGCGGCCAGGATGTTCATGCTGGTGTTGTACCCCGCCATGCTCAGCGAAAGATCGGCGGCGGCCAGGTAGGAGACGAAATCGGGGGTGAAGCGCTGGATGCGGCAGCCCGCGCCGGCCATGCGCTGCAGCCCCTCGAAGGCCTCCGCCGCCAGAAACGGCCCGCTGAAGACCTGCAGGCGGCAGCCCGCCGCGCGCGGCAGGCGTTGAAAGGCGGTCACAACCGCCTCGAGCAGCTCCCGGCCGACGCTGCCGCCGCCGGCGCTGGCGACGATCAGCTTCTCGTCCGGCCCCAGACCCAGCTGCCGCCGCATGCGCCGGCGGGCGTCGCGGGCCGGGCGGGGGGCGACAAACCCGGTGTAGACCTGTGCGACGGCGATCTCGGTGCTGCGGCCGAAGGTCTCTTCCAGGCGGACCACCGTGGGGTCGGCATGGATCAGGAGGGCGTCGAAAAAACGCGCCAGGCGGTCCAGCACGCGGGCTTCGTAGGCTGCGGGGTCCGCCTTTTCCACCAGGATGTCGCGCAGGCTGCAGACCACCCGGGCCGGCGGCAGGGTCCCGTCGCGGATGGCCTGCAGCACGGGGTCGAGTTCGAAGCCGAAGGCCTTGCGGCCGAACGGGTAAAGCTCGATGACGACAGTCTCCGGGGCGGTCTGCGCCACCAGGTCGAAAAGCTGCCGCTGGCGCTGCGCCTTGACCGCCGCCAGGGAAGTACCGCCGTTGGCGTCGTATAGCCGGCTGAATTCGGCATCCATCATCAGCGGCGGCAGGGCCGTCTCGCGGACATTGGGCGGCAGGGGGGCCTCCACCCGGCTGCCGCCGGTGACCAGCACCACCGGGTGGGGCGCCAGGGCCCGGCAGATCGCCAGGCTGCGGAACAGGTGGCCGATGCCCAGGACATGCTGGCAGTAGAAGAGGATTTTCATGGATTCCGGACCGGGTCGAGGGACAGGCGGTTGAGGGCCGTCGGCGTCAGGTCGCCGCCCGCGACGCACAGCCGGTGCAGGTGGCGGGGCCGCAGCAGGGGCGCTTCGCTGGGCAGGAAGCGGCGGGCGGTGAGGCGGTAGGTTAGACACTTGATCACGCCTTCGTGGGTGACCACCAGCAGCGTTTCGCCGGGCCAACGCCGTGCGGCCGCGACCAGCGCCGCGCGGCCGCGGCGCCAGACGTCGCGCCGGGATTCGCCGCCGGGCGGGCGGAAGTCCCAGCCGCGGCCTTCCGCGGCCGCCAGCGGCCGCGGGTCGCGGGCCATCAGGGCCGCCAGGGTTTCGCCGGTCCAGCGGCCCCAGTCCTGCTCGCGCAGGCGCGGGTCGGCTGAGAGAGGCAGGCCGAGGGTGCTGTTGAGCGCTTCGGCGGTGGCCAGCGCCCGGCCCAGATCGCTGCTGAGAATCCGGCTGTAGGGCTGCCCCTGCAGGATCCGCCCCCAGCGCCGGGCCAGGCTCTCGCCGGCGGGCGTGAGGGGGGCGTCGGCCTGTCCCTGGATGCGCTTTTGGGCGTTCCAGACGGTGGGCGCGTGGCGCATCAGGTCGAAAAAAGTGGGAACCTCCGGCGGAGCGTTCATGGGCGCGTCCTGCGGGCCCCGGGGTGCCGTCCTGAGGCCGCCAGCCGCACCAGGACCTGGGCCATGGCGGCATAGTTGGCTGCCAGGTCGTGGTCTCGGGCCACGTGGCGGCGGGCCGCCGCTCCCATCTGCCGCCGCCGGGGGGCGTCGGCCAGCAGGGCCGCGATCGCGGCGCCGAAGGCGTCCTCGTCCATCGGTGCGACCAGCGTGCCGGTCCGGCCGTCGCGGACCACTTCGGGCACCCCGCCGTTGTCGTAGGCCACCACCGGCAGACCGCAGGCCTGGGCCTCCAGGTAGACCATCCCCAGGGATTCGCGGATGCCGGGAAAGGCGAACAGGTCGCCGCCGCTGTAGAAGCGGTAGAGGCTCTCGCGGGGAAGCAGGCCGGTGAAGACCACCGCATCGGCCAGTTCGCGGCGGGCCAGCGCCTGCAGGCGCAATTGCTCCCTGCCGTCGCCGGCGACGGCCAGGAAAAGGGGGCGGCCGCTGCGGCGCAGGCGGCCGCAGGCTCGGATGACCGTTTCCAGGCCGGCGGTTTTGACCCCCGGCCGGAACATGGCCGCGGTCAGCACCACCGGCCTTTCGCCCACGCGCCATTGCGTGCGCAGGGCCTTCCGGGCGGCGGGGTCGAACCCGAAGGCCCCGGGCGCGATCCCGGGCCGCACGTACGTCAGGCGGTCGGCGGGCAGCAGCCGTCTGAGATTGACGAGGTCCTCGCGGCGGTTTGAAAACACGTGGGCGGCGGCCCGCAAGGCCCGCCGGTTGAGCTGGAAGCCCGGCCAGGTGGTGAGCTTGCGGCGGCGCCGGGTGGAGTAGATGCCCTGGAAGACGACATAGGGAACCCCCGCGGGCACCGCCAGGCGGGGGCCGAGGAGGTCCGGGGCCTTGTAGTAGGTGTGATAGGTGAGCCACAGGTCGGGCCGGAAGCGTTCCAACCGCCGTCGGGCGCGCCGCAGGTCGCGCAGGGCGGCCGGCCAGCGCCAGGGCTGCCAGAAAATCCAGCGGCAGCGCAGGCTGCTTGCCGTCAGCAGGCGGTGGCCCTGCTGCGCGAGAAAGCGGTAGAGGCCGGCCGCGATCACCTGGTCCCCGGACGGGTGCGGGTGGTCCAGGGGTTTGAAGGGCGCGTAGAACAGGATCCGCACGGCCTTACAGCGCCCCGGCCGGGGGGCGGCCAAAGCCGTTGATGCCCGTGCGGTAGACCTCGGCCAGCCGTCGGGTCAGGATGCGGTTGTCGAAACCGGCTTGCACCCGCTCCCGGGCGGTGCGAATCACGCACCGGCGCAGGGGCTGATCGGTCAGCAGACGCGCCATGGCGCGGGCCAGGGCGGCCGGGTCGCCCGGCGGCACCAGCAGCCCGCTCTGCCCGTGGCGCACCAGCTCGGGTATGGCCGAGACCTGCGTGGCCACCACCGGGACGCCCATGGCCATGGCCTCCAGCAGCACGTTCGGGATCCCGTCGCGGTCGCCGGAGGGGGCCACCTCGCAGCCCAGGACGAACAGGTGGGAGCGGCGGTAGTGCGCCAGGACCGTTTCGTGGGGCAGGGTGCCCAGCCACTCGGTGTCCGCCGTCAGCCCCAGCTCGCGGATCAGGGCCAGGATCGGTTTGCGATCCTCCCCGTCGCCGATCAGGGTGTGGCGCAGGCTCAGCCCCTGGTCGCGCAGGCGCCGCAGGGCGTGGTAAACCGTAGGCAGGCCCTTTTTGGCGGTCAGGCGCGCGACGGTCAGCAGCCGGAAGGGTGGAGCGGGCGGCTCGGTTTGGCCGCCTCGGCCGTCGTGTGCGAACAGGCGCGTGTCGATCCCGTGGTAGATGCAGTGGATCGGGGTCCGGCCGTCCGAGAGGCGCAGCAGATGGCGGCGGTTGTAGCCCGTGCAGGTGACCACGAAGCGCGCCAGTCCGATCTTCTCCCGCAGCTGGCGCGGGTCGGTGGTGTAGATGTCCTTGGCGTGGGCCGTAAAGCTGAACGGCAGCCCGCTCAGGCGGCTGGCAAAGAGCGCCACGGAGGTGGGCGAGTGGGCGAAGTGGGCGTGCAGGTGGGTGACGCCGCTTTTCGGCAGCAGGCGGTCCACCAGGTACCCGGCCTGCAGCAGGTGTTTGAGGGTCGCCGACCGGCGGGTGCGCAGAAAGCGGCGCAGGGCGGTCTGCAGGGCCTGGCGCATGGGGGCCGGGTGGCGGGCGGCGACCCGGCTGGTGTGGTAAAGCAGGCGCGGCAGGGGCGCCAGCAGGGTCTCGGGCAGGTAGTCCACCTTGGCCCGGATGCGGCCCACGCTCTCGTGGCAGAACGCCTCCCGCGGCTGGCGCATGGAAAAGATATGGATTTTGAAGCCGAGGCTCTCCAGCAGGAGGATTTCGTTTGAGATAAAGGTTTCCGAGATGCGCGGGAAGCCTTTCAGGATCATCCCCAGAACCGGCGCGGGCGTGTCAGGCATGAGGGGTGGTCCTGAAAGTCTCCAGCCGCTGGCGCATGCTGTCGAAGGCCGTCAGCTGGAAACGGGCCATGGCGGCCTGGTATGGTTCGGGATGGGCCAGGAGCGCGGCCACCTTGGCGCCCAGTTTGGCGGGGGTGCAGTCGTACCAGGGGATGTAATCCACGAGCTGCTGGCGCTCCAGCACCTCGGCGCGGATGAGCTGCTCGCGCCGCGGCGTTTCGCGCGGAATGATGAGGGAAACGGTGCCCTGGGAGAGAATTTCGCAGGCCGTGTTGTAGCCCCCCATGCAGACCACCAGGTCGGCGCCGGCGATGATCTCCTCCATGCGGCGGTAGAACTGCCAGCAGCGGACCCCCACCCGCCGGGCGCGCTGGAAGATCTCCTCTTTCTGGGCCTTGGGCAGGAACGGCCCGGTGATCAGCACGCTCTTGAAGTCCGCCTGGGCCGGCGGCAGCCCCTCCAGCATGGCCAGATAGGTGTCCAGCACCCGGTAGCCGTCGCCGCCGCCGCCCGTGGTGACCACAACCAGCTTCTCCCCCGGCCGGATGCCGTGTTTTTTGCGGATGCTGCAGACCGCCTCGCGGGCCGGCACCCGCCGGGGAATGTACCCGGTGAAGTGCATTTTGCGGCTGACGGATTCCGACAGGCCGTATTCGCTGATGGGGTCGTAGAATTCGCGCAGGCCGTATACCCAGATCTCGCTGTAGAGGTTTTCCAGCAGGTCGTAGACGCCCTTGCGGGACCAGTCCTTGCGGACGCTTGCGGCCTCGTCCATGATGTCCCGCAGGCCCAGGATCGTGCGCGTGTGGGGCATGCAGCGGCGCAGCCACTGCAGGGTGGGCAGCACCTCCTTTTTGAGCCCCAGGGGCTCCTTGTCGACGATGAAGAGGTGCGGCTGGAAGGTCTTGGCCGTGGCCGTGATGATGTTTTTGCGGATCGCCAGGGCGTGGCGCGGATTGATTTTTATCGAAAGCGGCTGATATTCCTCGTTGGTCTTTTTGATCATGCCCGGGATGCGGACGAAGTCGATATACTCCGGAAAGGCAAACCGGTCAGGATCAGGATGTTGACCTGCGGGCTGCGAAGATGGGAGGCGATCGCCATCGTCCGGCGGATGTGCCCCAGACCGTAGGTGTCGTGGGAGTACATCAGGATTTTGTAGATTGAATTTTTTCCCATATTCCCGGGGCGGCCGCGCCCCCAGCGCATAGCGCCGCTTCCTGGATTTCAGCCTCGCCGCAGGGGTAACTTTCCAGGAAGATTGCTATAACGTTTATGCT
>JAABRJ010000023.1 GCA_011390985.1 Desulfobacteraceae bacterium | reverse complement strand
AAAATCCCCTACGTGCGGCCCTTCGTCAAGTACACCCCCACCTGGCCGCGCAGCTTCATGCCCCCGAACCAGTCGCTGCGCGACCTGGTGGCGCGCATGAAGCTGATCCCGGTCCGCAGGCTGATCGAAGGCCAGCGGATCCTTTTCTGCGAGGACTCGATCGTGCGGGGCACCCAGCTCAAGGGCAATGTCCAGGTTCTGTTCGACCTGGGGGCCGCCGAAGTCCACATGCGTCCGGCATCGCCCACGCTGGTGTTCCCCTGTGACTTCCTGAATTTTTCCACCTCGCGCTCCACCCTGGACCTGGCCGGCCGCCAAATGATCCACGAACTGGAAAACGGCGCGGACCGCCATCTCGACGACTACGCTGCCGCCGGCAGCCGGCGCAACCTGGCCATGGTGGAGCGCATCCGGCGCAAGCTGCGGCTGACCTCGCTCAAGTTCCAGCGCCTGGACGATCTGGTGGCGGCCATCGGGCTGCCGAAGTCAAGGCTGTGCACCCACTGCTGGGACGGATCGAGCCATTTCTGAGGGCGTGCCGGCAGATGGAAAAAACCCGCTGGCGGTTCTTGGCGGTCAGAAAGCGATTTCGGAAAGGTGGGGGAAAGGCACGGTTTTAGGTGGATTTCCTATTACAAATGAGACCTGGCCCTATGGTAATACTGGCCCGGCAAGGTAAAATAGGCCTGGATTCTTTTTTGGCCTTGACTCCTCGGTTTTGGCCGTAACCAATGGTTCAGGAGGTGTGCCATGACAAAAAAAGGTCAGGTCTACAAATGCGACAAATGCGGCAACATCGTTGCCATTCTTCAGGGCGGCGAGGGCGATCTGGTGTGCTGCGAGGAGAAAATGCGG
>JAABRJ010000022.1 GCA_011390985.1 Desulfobacteraceae bacterium | reverse complement strand
TGAGCCGGCCCGGTTCGCCCTGACCCCAGCACCCCCACCCGGCGAACCCATCAAGCGGGTGGGGTAGGGTGCCGATTTCGCGCGTCGCCTCCCGGCGAGTACTGCGATCACCCGGCACCCTTTGAATCACTCCTCGGCGGGCGGATGACGTGATGGCGGCCCGGGCACCAGCCCGTTTGGATGACGCCCAAAAAAATCCGAGCGCATCGCGAGTCCGGTATTATCTTCAAAGGTAAACGGCAAGGCTTGATGTCGATCGGGGGCGCGTTTTTCCGCACCGTTGCCAAGACGACGGCAGCGCCGCGCCTTCCGCCTTTACCCCAAGGAGGTGACAGGATGAACATCCCGCTTCAGATTACTTCCCGCAACTTTGACCTGACCGATGCCATCGAAACCGCCATTCGAGAGCGCGCCGAAAGGCTCGAACGCATGTGCGACCGCATCATCCGCTGTGATGTGGTGGTCGAAATCCCGCATCAGCGGCAGCAAAAAGGGGTGCTCTACAACGTGCGGATCGCGATCTCGGTTCCCGGCAGCGAGATCGTGGTCAAAAAAGAGCCCCACGAAGATCTGTACGCCGCCATCAACCGGGCCTTTGAAAGCGCCGATCGCCAAATCAAAAAATTTATCAGTCGGCAGCGCCAGGACGTAAAATATCACGAAGAGGGACCGTTCGCGGTGATCAGCAGAATTTTTCCGGAGGAGGGCTACGGGTTTCTGGCCGCAGCCGACGGGCGCGAAATTTATTTTCATCAAAACAGTGTCGTGGGCAGCAGTTTCGCGCAACTTGCGGCCGGCGAACGGGTGCGGTTCGTGGAGTCGGCGGGGGAGAAAGGGCCCCAGGCCAGCACCGTCAAACCGGCCTGAAGCCTCCCCGCGGCACCCAGCGGGTAGAGGCTGGCTGGGGCGCGCTGCGTTTCGCGGCGGCGAGCCGCCCGCCGGCGTCTAAAACGGTTGGTCCAACCATGAGGGAGGTGGGCTATGCATGCGGCCAGATTTTATGACAAGCTGCGGGACGACAAGGTAAAATGCCACCTCTGCGCCCACGAGTGCACCATCGATCCGGGCCGGCGGGGGATTTGCGCGGTCCGTGAAAACCGCTCCGGCACCCTCTACTCCCTCGTCTACGGACGCCTCATCTCCGGCAACGCGGACCCCATCGAAAAAAAACCGCTGTACCACTTCCTGCCCGGCACCCGCTCCTACTCGATCGCCACGGTGGGGTGCAACTTCCAGTGCAAACACTGCCAAAACTACGATATTTCGCAGTACCCCCAGCGCCACGACAACGAAATCGCCGGCGAGCCCACGACGCCCGCCCAGGTCGTCGAACGGGCCCTTGCCAGCGGTTCGGCCTCCATCGCCTACACCTACACCGAGCCGACGATCTTCGCCGAGTTCTGTTACGACACGGCCCTGCTGGCCCGGCAAAAAGGGCTGCGCAATGTCTTTGTCTCAAACGGGTTTATGACCGAAACCTCGGCGACCGCCATGGCCGCGGTCATCGACGCCGACAACATCGACCTGAAGAGCTTTTCGGATGATTTCTACCGCAAGATCTGCAAGGCCAAGCTCAAGCCGGTGCTCGAGACCATCGCCCGCATGAAGGCCCTGGGGGTCTGGGTTGAAGTGACGACCCTGATCATCCCGGGGCTGAACGATTCCGACGACGAGCTGCGGGACATCGCCCAATTTCTGCACGCCACAGGGCCCGAGATCCCCTGGCACGTGACCGCCTTTTACCCCACCTACAAGCTGCGCGACCGGTCCCCCACGCCGCTCGAAACCCTGCGCCGCGCACGGCAGATCGGGCTGGCGGCCGGACTGCGCTACGTCTACACCGGCAACATCCCCGACGACCCGGGTGAAAACACCTTCTGCCCCGGGTGCAACGAACTGCTCATCGCGCGCAGGGGGTTCACCGTTCGCCAAAACCGAATCACCGACGGCGCCTGCCCCGGCTGCGGCGCCCGCATCGACGGCGTCTGGGCTTAGTGGTCGTGGGCCAGCCGCACGCCCTGATGCCGCCAGCGCTGGTTGAGCCGTGAGAACCCGCAACCCCAATGGGTTGCAGGGAGGTCAAAATGACCAGTCCAACCCCCATCCCACTGGACCCAATTGCACTGGCAACGGCCCGGACGCTCCCGGGTCTTTTCCGATGCCGGGTGCAGCGCAGCCCCGAGCGCATCGCCTACCGCCAATTCGAACCTGAAGCGTCCCGCTGGGTGGATTACACCTGGCGGCAGGCCGACGCACTGGTGGCCCGCTGGCGCCAGGCCCTGGCCCGGCAGGGGCTGAACCCGGGCGATCGCGTGGCCGTCCAGCTGCGCAACAGCGTCGAATGGGGCTGCTTTGCCCAGGCGGCCCTGGCCCAGGGGCTGGTGGTGGTGCCGCTCTACACCAACGACAACCCCGAGAACGTGGCCTACGTCCTGGGCGACGCGGGCGCCCGGCTGCTGCTGGTCGGGGATGTGGCCCAGCTGTGGGCCCTGGCGCCCCATCAGCGGCTGTTCCCGGCGCTTGAAGACGTGGTTTGTGTGGGGCCGGCGCCCCAGCAGACCGCCGACCGTCCGCGGTTGCACGACCTGTCGGGCTGGCTGCCCGAGACGGCCGAGCCGCCGGTGGATCCGCCCATCGACCCCGATGACCTCGCCTTGCTGGTCTACACCTCAGGGACCACCGGCCGCCCCAAGGGGGTCATGCTCTCGCACCACAACATCCTGTGGAACGCCGAGGCGATGTTCAAAGCGGTTCAGATCGGTCCGGACGACCTTTTTCTCTCCTTTCTGCCCCTTTCGCACATCTTCGAACTCACCGTCGGCTACTGCCTCCCCATGCTGGCCGGCAGCGGGATCGCCTATGCGCGCTCGGTGCCGCAGCTGGTGGAGGATCTCGCGGCGGTTCGGCCGACGGTCCTGATCAGCGTGCCGCGCATCTATGAGCGGGCCTACGTCCGCATCCAGCAGCGCCTGGCGCAGCGGGGCCGCCTGGCGCGCCTGCTGTTCGAACAGGCGGTGGCCGTCGGTTGGCGCCGCTTCGAGGCCGCCCAGGGCCGCGGCCGGCCGGTCACCGCCCGCGAACGCCTTTTCTGGACCCTTTTGAAGCCTTTGGTGGCCGACAAGGTGCTCGCCCGCCTGGGGGGGCGCTTGCGGCTGGCCATCAGCGGGGCCGCCCCGCTGCAGCCGCACATTGCCCGCTGCTTCCTGGCGCTCGGCCTGACGCTGCTGGAGGGCTACGGTCTCACCGAGGCCGCCCCCACGGTGTGCGGCAACAGGATTGAAAACAACGTGCCCGGGTCCGTGGGGCCGCCGCTGCCCGGTGTCGAGGTCCGGGTGACCCCCGCGGGTCAACTCCTGGTGCGCAGCCCCAGTGTGATGCTGGGCTACTGGAACCGTCCCGAGGCCACCCGCCGGGCGGTGGACGACGATGGCTGGCTACACACCGGCGATCTCGCCGAGCTGCGCGACGGCAGGGTCTTTATCCGCGGCCGGATCGACGATGTGATCGTCATGTCGACGGGCGAAAAAGTGCCTGCCGTCGATCTGGAGGCCGCCATCGCCGGCGACCCGCTGTTTGAACAGGCGCTGGTGGTCGGAGAGGGCAAACCCTTTCTCGGAGCCCTGCTGGTGCTCCAGCCCGCTGCCTGGAGCGCTTTGGCGCGGGACCTGGGGCTGGACCCCCAAAAGCCCGCCTCCCTGTCGGCGCCCGCTGCGCTGGAGGCCGCCCTGGAGCGGGTCGCCGGAGCCCTGCATGCCTTTCCGGTCTACGCCCGGGTGCCTGCCGTTCATCTTGCCCTTGACCCCTGGACCATCGAGAACCGGCTGCTCACCCCGACGCTCAAGCCCCGCAGAAAAGAGATCGGAGGCCGGTTTGAAAGTGCTATTCGGGCGCTTTATGCCGGCCATGAGCTTCCGGATCAGCCTGTATCCGAAAACAAAGCCAAGGAGGTCCCATGACTGTCGGTAAAATCTGCAACCGGGAGGTGGTGATCACGACCCCCGAGGCCACCCTGATCGCGGTGGCCAAACTGATGCGGGAATACCACGTCGGCGATGTCGTCGTGGTGACCGAGCGCGGCGCTGAAAAGGTGCCCGTCGGCATCATCACCGACCGCGACATCGTGCTGGCCATCGTTGCCAGCGAGGTGAACCTGGACGCCGTTGTGGCCGGTGATATCATGAGCCACGAGCTGCTCACCGCCAGGGAGCAGGACAGCATTTGGGACATCCTGCAGCGGATGCGCTCCCACGGCGTGCGCCGCCTGCCGGTGGTAAACGAGCGCGGCGGGCTGGAGGGGATCCTGTCGGTCAATGATTTCCTGGAGCTGATCTCGGAGGAGCTCCTGGCCTTGGCCCAGGTGGCCCGGCGGCAGCAGCAGCGGGAAGAGGAAATCCGGGAATAAGAGGCGGCGGCGCCCAAAAGGCCGAGTTGCGGGGCGCAGGTCGCGTGCGGCGCGGCGCTCTATTTTCAAAATATGATAATGCACCCTGCCCGGCTTGCAAGCCACGGGCTGGCGGTGCCGATCACGGGTTCAAAATGAATACGGGGCTGGAGGGCGAAGATATGGCACGGTCGACTGTCGTGGTGTTCCGCACCTACCCTTTTGAAGTCGGGCAAAAGATTTACATCGCAGATGGCCCCCGCCACGGGGACTGGGAAGTCGTCGGCGTCGGCCAGCACAAGGTCAAGCTGCGCTGCCCCATATCGCGGCGCGAGTTTGAATGGGGCCGTTTCTGTTATTTCGCCGAAGAAGAAACCGGCGGTCCGTGGCCGCACCCCGACTGACGGCTGGTGCTACGCCCCGCTAATCTCTGGTGACCGGAGCTAAAACGATGCGCAAGGAAAACGGGGTCATCGTGCCCTATGACCGGATCAGTCCGGAGGCCCTGCAGGCGCTGCTCGAGGAATCCGTCTCGCGCGAGGGCACCGATTCAGGCTACACCCGCCTGACCCTCGCCCAGAAAGTCGACCAGGTGCGAGGGCAGCTGGCGCGCGGCGAAGCCGTGATTGTCTGCGACCTGGCCGCAGAGACCACCAACATCGTCTTGCGGCGCGATCTCGAGCACCCGGGGCAGAAAGGCCCGCCGTAACCCCCCGAACCGCCGTGACCTCCCCCCTTACCCCCGCCACCCGTCAACTTCGCGGAAACGACGCCCAGGCGACCCCGTAAAGGCCGATTGCCAGCATCACCACCAGGTTGAATCCTAAATGAATGGCCAGCAGGGTTGCCAGTACGGCGCTCAGCACCGAGGCGCAGCCGTTGACGGCCCAGGCCCAGGGGATCAGGTCGGGCGCCGCCTTGCCGAGACGCCCGAGGGCCAGCGGAAAGGGCATCCCCATGGCAAAGGCCAGCGGGGCGATCAGTGCGACCGCGATGGGGACCCTGGCCGCACCGGGCAGGCCCATCAGCGGTTTGAAGATCGGACCGAGGACCAGGAGGTAGCCGGCCCCCAACACCGCGATCGCGGCGACGGCGCAGGCGAGGGCGGCGCGCTCGCGCTTGCCCCGCCCCAGACGCTCGGAAAAGCCGCTGCCCAGACCGGCAAAGATCAGAAAGGCGCTCAGGACCACGGCTGCGGCATACAGCGGGTGGCTCAGAAACAGGATGAATTTCTGGATGAAGGCGATTTCCAAAAAAAGAAAGGCCAGCCCGATGGTCAGGAAATAGACCAGCACTCTCGGGCGGCTGAAATCCGCCGGCCCTGCCGGCCTGCGGCGCCGCCAAAGCCCGATGGGCGCCAGGATCAGGATCCCGCTGACCAGCAGGGCCTGAAGCAGGGTGGCGGCCAGCACCAGGTAACCCGCGTCCAGCAGCGGCAGGCCCCCCTGGCCGCGCAGCCGCAAGATCTCGGGCAGCGTCCGCCACTTGAAAAAATGGAAGAAGTAGGGCCGGTCGTCGGTTGCCGGTCGCAGATGGAACTTGTAGTCCGCCAGAAAGGCCGCGCGTTCCGGCCCCAGCAGCGCCACGGCGCCGCGGTAAAAGGTTGGGTGTTGCAGCACGTTGCGGCGGTTGGCCTCGTCGGCCGGCATGCCCGGATACCAGGCCACGTCAAAGGCGCGCGCACTGCAGAACTCGCGTATGGCGTCGATCTCAGTGGCGCTGAAGTCTCCGTTTTTGACCAGCAGGGTGCTGGTCTGCCAGCCGCGGATCAGGGCCAGGCGCCGGCCGGGGGATGAGGGCCGCAACGGCGGTGGCAAAGAGCTTGAGGGTATCCCGCGGCGGCAGCTTGATCCAGCGGGTCAGCGCCAGGTAGCCGCCCGGCGTCAGGCGCGCCAGGTAGGCCTCGAGGGCTTCGACCGTGTAGAGATAGCTCTCGCTTAAGGCGTAAAGCCCGGCGGCGGAGGCGGCAAAGGCGTCCAGCATCGAGAGCTGCACCAGGTCGTAGCGCGCAGCGGCGCCTTCAACGAAGCCCCGCGCCTCGGCGATGTGCAGGCGCACCTCGGGGCGGTCGTACAAATTGCCGGAGAAGACTGCGAAGTCCCGGCGCACCAGGGCCGCGATCTGGGGGTTGAGCTCGACCGCGTCGATCCGGCGCGCAGCGTGGCGGCGCGCCTGGAGGACGTCGCTGCCGCCGCCGGCGCCAAGGATCAGGACCCTCTCCGGGGTTTTGAGATGATAGGGCAGGGCGGAGGTCACCTGGTCGAGATAGGCCAGGCGGGCGGGATCGCCGCTGTCGCGGGTGATGACCGTCATGGCGTCGCCGTCGGTAAAGATTCCGATCTGATCCGGGGGCGTCGTGGCGGCCATGATGCTCAGGCCGGGGGCGTGGCGCAGCGGCACCTGCGGGCTTTCCAGGACGCTCAAAAACCCGAGCGGGCTGGTGCGTTCGGCGATGACCTGCGCCCCGATGATCTGCAGCGCCTGGCTGAGACCCTTGTAGGGCGAGAGCACCGGACGGATCCAGTCGCCGGGCAGCA